>JALERS010000132.1 GCA_022763905.1 Prevotellaceae bacterium
TGAGAATCATCATCAATAGCTTCCCCTTGAAAGAAAGTGATAATATTGTTTATGGTAGACAACGACTGTTTCAAAGCGAACAGTTCACTTTCGTCCATGTAACTGCCCTTCACCTGAATACGCACCAGGCTGCTACGCATATCTATAAAATTCTCATCAGGAAAGGTACCCTCTTCCAATACACGACGAAATTCCCTGACCAGTTCAAGTTCGTTATTGATAGCATCAACATCAGCCAGGAAAGAAATTCTATCCACCCAATCTGCTCCCAACGAAGAAAGACATCTGCCTTTCAATAGAGTGCGGACAGAATGGAATCCTATCTTATGCTCAAAATCCGTAGGAAATATCATATTTTGTATCCTCCTATTAATTTGCAAAGATAATAAAATCATCTGACACATCAGCAGGTATCAGCCTCGTCAGCCAACCATTTTTGAGGGCATCTGACATCCATATGGATAGAATAAAAAACAATGATTCTTGGTATGAATGGCTCATACTTATCCATATACATATTCTTATATAACAAAATTTGCAAATATCAAAAAAATATTATACTTTTGCAATCACCTATTATTCCTATAGAATAGTGATATATTTTCTTAATATTAATTTAATTACCCAATTATCATGGATTTGAAGAGAAGTAAACGGTTATGGATAGGGCTAGCCATTGTTTCCATGCTGTTTGTAGGTTGTATGGACGAAAAGTACGACCTGAGCGACATTGACTCCGACGTTACAGTCAACGTGAAAGACCTGACGATTCCTGTCAACATCGATGACATCACACTCAGTAGTGTACTGGACCTTGAAGAGGATGATGAAATCAAGGAAATCAACGGTATCTATGCAGTTGTAAAGAAAGGAGACTTCCATTCCAATGCCATCAGCATTGACCCATTCGTCATCAGGAAACCTTCTATCACCCCGATTTCCGCAGACATTAACGTACAGAACACATTCAGCATTCCAAATCTTCCTGCGGGCATCACTGTTTCGCTTATCCCTGCCGGCACTAAGCTTATCTGCTTCGACATTGCCAGTGCCAATGCTTCCACCGACATATCACTCCGCGCAACTAATGTAGATGCCAGCATTGTCAGCATCAATACTATCGGAGCTGATGCTGTTCTGACCGCCTCTCTCCAATTCTCTGGTTTGGAAAATTTCGTCAATGACTTCTATATTGAGGACCTCGTTCTTTATCTCCCCAAATATCTTAATGCCAGCATTTCTGACGGAGGTGAATATGACAAGGCTACAGGAAAGGTTACATTTGCCTCCTCCCTCATTTCCTCCCAAAATCTCAGTAAAAACATTACCATTACCGTTAAGGACATCTATGCTTCACAGGCAGGTGCCACACTTAAGGATGGTGTTTTCTCATACAGTTCATCTTGCAAGGCAGAAGGAAGCATTACCGTTTACAAGGAAAACTTGAAACCTACAGCGGATATCAACGCTTTGCTACAATTGAACAAAATCAGATACAACTGCTCGCTCGCTTTTGATCGAGACATTCAGATTACCGACTTTTCCGGTAATGTCGACTATACAGTAAAGGGTATCAATGTAGACCCTATCAGTCTAGAGAACATTCCTGACGTTCTCAACCAGACCGGCACACAGATAGGACTGGAAAACCCACAGATTTATGTCAAGCTCAACAATCCACTCCATTCGATGAACGTCAGCCCTACAGCCGACCTCGAACTTATTCCCAACCCTGCCAGTGACCAACAGTTCAAGACATCCATCACTGCAGATAAGGCTGACAATATATTCTGCCTCTCACCTGTACGTCCCAACAATTTCTTCTCTGATAACGAATCAGATTACTCCCAGGCACAACACGTTGCATTCAGCAATCTTGGACAAGTGCTCTACGGAAACCGCATCCCTACATCTATCCAACTAGACATCAAAGCTTTCGCAAAACAGGAAGTCAACAACTTCCACCTAGGCAACTATGAACCTGTCAATGGTGAATATACTTTCTATGCTCCATTACAACTGACAGACGAATCCCACATCGCCTACGAAGATACTATCGACGGATGGAATGACGAGGATGTAGACGCCATCACCATCTCAAAAATTACCATCAACGCAGAAGTGACCAAAGATATCCCTTATGGTGTAACTCTTGATTTCTGGCCCATCAACAAAAACGGACAGAAGATTGAATCGGTAAAAGGAACTGCTACACTGAGTAAGGATGCTAACAAGCCACAACCTCTCATTATCAATATGGAAGGTACTGTAACGCACCTTGACGGTATCATTATCAAGGCAAAGGTGGATGCTGCATCCACAGCAACACTTGCACCGACTATGAAACTGAAAGTCAGCAACCTCAAGGCTAAGGTAAGTGGCAGTTATGACAAGGAATTGTAAAATCTGATAATCTATCAAGACACCATGAAAAAGAAATCATTATATATCGGTATCGCCCTGTTTTCTGCCTCTACCCTCATGACTCAGGCGCAGAACCTCTCCTCCGGTTATTTTAATGACGGCTATATATACCGCCATGAAATGAATCCAGCTTTCGATGCAGACCGCAATTACATATCCCTTCCAGGTCTGGGCAACCTTAACGTATCCTTAAGAACCAATCTGGGCATTAAGGACGTGTTATTCAACAGAAATGGAAAAACAGTAACTTTCATGAACAAGGCTGTTACTGCCAACGAATTCCTCAAGAATGTCAATGACAAAAACCGCATCGGACTAGACTCAAAGATACAGATTCTAGGAGCAGGATTCAAAGGATTTGGAGGATACAACACCATCAGCATCAACATTAGAGAAAACATAGGTATCAATCTGCCTGGCTCCTTGCTGCGTTTGGCCAAGGAAGGACCTGCCAACAAGACTTATGACATCAGCAACTTCAAGGCCCATGCAGATGCTTACGCAGAAATAGCACTCGGACACTCCCGCTCTATCAACGACCAATGGCGTGTGGGCGGAAAACTGAAATTTCTCCTTGGAGGCGCTAACGTTGACGCTGAGTTCAAAAAAGCTCAGCTAGAACTGGCTGAAGAAGGATATACAGCTCAAGTAGATGCTGAAGTACAAGCCAGTATTAAAGGACTACAATACCAAACCGAAACAACGATGAGAGGTCCTAACGACAATCATCCCCACACCTATGTGAATGACTTGGATGTGGACAACACCGGTCTCAACGGATTCGGACTCGCAGTCGATCTGGGAGCAGAATTCAAACTCAATGACGAGTGGGCATTTAGTGCATCTCTCCTTGACTTGGGATTCATCAATTGGAACAACAATATGGTAGCCAGCACCAATGGTTTGCGTACGTTCAACACAGATGACTACATTTTTAATACTGACGACAACGCAGATAATTCCTTTGACAACGAGATAGACAACCTGACAGAAGGCCTTGCCAACCTCTACGAACTACAGGACATGGGCGACAAGGGAAGCAGAAGCCGTATGCTGGGGGCAACCTTGAACCTCGGTGCTGAATACACCTTACCCGTTTACAACAAGCTGAAATTCGGTATAATGAATACCACACGCATAATGGGCGCTTATAGTTGGACGGATTTCCGTCTGAGTGCCAATGTAGCTCCCTGCAAAATATTCTCTGCATCTGCCAATATATCAGAAGGCACCTACGGATTTGGATTCGGATGGTTGCTGGACTTTCATCCCAAAGGATTCGGTTTCTTCCTGGGAATGGACCACTGCATTACCTCATTGGCTAAGCAAGGTGTTCCTCTAACCCATCAGGCAGACTTCAGCATGGGTATCAACATTCCGTTCTAAGTATTCCTTTACATTCACTGTTAACTAAGAGGGCGTATCCGAATAGGGTACACCCTCTTATTTCTTATATACTGCAAAAAGCACCCCACCCTGCTTTAAATTTTTTAGTGGGGCACAGGTAGGGTTAATACCGCTATCGTTTCCTTTCTTGCAGGGTACCAGTCAAGGGAGAGACTACGTCTCATTGATGCCCGTTCTTCAATAGC
>JALERS010000036.1 GCA_022763905.1 Prevotellaceae bacterium
AAGTATTCATGGTGCTCAGTAAAAGAGTCGTCGGTGCTTTCCAAAAGAAGCGACGATTCTAAGCAAAAGAATCGACGGTGCTAAGCAAAAGAATCGACGACTCTTTTTAAAAGAAGCGACGATGCTAAAAGGAAGCAGTCAATATACTTTCAGATATCACTTAACTGCTATGCCGTGGGAGATAATAATACGGGACCAAAACATAGTAAAATCATAGATTTTTTACTTGGGTCTCGTGAAGCTTTCTCTCTGTTGCCTTTCTGTTTGTGAGGTTTCATCTGGAGCAACACCATGGAGCTGAGAGGATTCGGATAAGAGACTTGTTTTTTCGATAAGAGTCAATACCCTTATGAGGACTCCTGCGAGTATTTGAGTCATTCATGGCAAAGGAGGGGGAGCGCTTGCCATATACCCCAATTGCCACAATGTATGGATAGAGTGATTCAATACAATCCCCACTCGATTTCTACTGAGCCTCTATCTGCTAGTATGGCTGTCTGGTATGCATTGATTGAATGCATTCATGAATAACTAGAGAACATAAGGTAGGTCATCCTTCTAAAGCAGATACACAAAAATGCTCCAAGAACCCATTCCTTTCGATTCAAGGGTCTGAAACGGAATGCAAAAGCCCTAAGTTTGATTATTCAGGACTTCGGCGGAATCTATTTTGTACTCTCGATAGTTGTAGTGGACAGCTATAATAAAGTGTCGGAAAATTGTCCATAAAAAGTGCGTCGTCTCTCTCTACCCAATTGGGTTGGACATTCACTGATACGAAAGAGCACAGAATTCCTGTTCAGTCACCAGTATGCAGGAGCAATAGTTGCAGCACCTAAGTACTGACAAGCCAACGAGTGATGCTTGCTTTAACCTTGATGCTGTGGGCGCAAAAGGTCGTTGACGGTCTTAACTGGGTTGAATGTTTCCAAGGGTACTTCCAGGAAGATGGTATTCCAGTCACTCATGGAACCATTCCATAGTCCAGGCAACTCTAAGGCTTTGACTGTAACACCCGACTTGGACTTTTCGGAAATCAGTCCAGTATCTTTATCCACAAACCGTTTCAGATCAAACTTCTTGCCATCAACATCTTTGATATAGCAAACCAGATCCACTGGATTAAAATGACTTCCACTTTTGGCCAATGCGGTCATGGCAGTATCCGTAGGATCTATCTGGGCTGCTTCGAGAATTTGAGGAGAGGTAGTATTGTCTGCATTGTAGGTGATATAAGGCCCCCCTCCAGGCTCTCCGTCATTCTTTACCACTCCGCATACACGCAAAGGACGATTGAATTTCGACAACAGATATTCAGCCAACACCGTTGTTTCTTCTACCCCAACTGACTCATGACGCACATTGAGGGTATCGTGCAGGTAGGACAGCATCTCCTGCAAGTCGGAAGAAGTATAGCGACCACTACGCAATTGCTGGATATAGGAAGCTATTTGGCGTTGTAATTTCACCAAACAACCACCTATAATCTTCTTGTATCTAACAGTTGTTTCACGCAAGGAAGTGGGCACCACATTGTCAATATTTTTGATAAAGACCACATCTGCATCCATTTCATTGAGGTTCTCTATCAAGGCTCCATGACCGGCGGGACGGAACACAAGATGTCCGTTCTCACGATAAGGCTGATTATCAAGAGTAACTGCCAGCGTATCTGTCGAGGGTTTCTGCTCTGAAAGGGTTACATGAAAGGATACCCCCCATTGCTCTTCCAAGGCAGACACCTTTTCTGCCAGCATAGCTTCAAAGGCAGAACGATGTTCAGGTGATACTGTAAAATGAATATTGACCTTTCCTTCCTTATCTGCAGCATACTGCGCTCCCTCTTCCAGATGTTCTTCTAAAGGCGTATGCACTTCCTCTCCATGGCGGTGAAACTGCAGAAGACCTTTAGGCATGGCACCATAGTTCAACCCTTCGTCAGATATCAGGCATTTCACCACATTAATATAGCGGCCGTCTGCCAACATCTCCCTGACACCCTGCCCGTAGCACTTACGGCAAGCCGCATCAAGTGCCGGAAAAAAAGCAAACTTTTCTATTCCTTCAAAGAAACTCTTCATGAAATCATCTGACGGAGCTTCCTGTCCTGCAGACACAAAGGCAAAAAGATTCTTAAACATACGACTGGCTGCTCCTGAGGCAGGAACAAATTTTTCCACCTCACCTCCACGTGACAGGAAATCTTCCCATTCTGCTTCATAGTACTTTTCCTGTGTCAGGTCCAAGCGAAGGATGCCATGATTGTCAACTGTTGCAACATCACTGATACGAAGGTAAGGAAATCCCTTCCTGAATCTTTCCAACTGTTCCTCAATAGCCGACGGAGATATTCCTTTGAAGGCTAAGTCTTTCAAATCATCTGGTTGTAACATATTCCACTTCTTTATAACAAGCAAACACCCAATATCCGCACTGGGTATTCACAGTAAATTCGTATTGGGTTTTCAAATATACATCTTTTCTGCAAGAGGAACAAACCGTACAGAATAATTTCCCATTTCTACAAAAATTTTCTTCTCCATCCCGACTTCTCCCCTATCAAGGGCTCACCCGTTCTTGACTTGCCCAGCACTACATACCAACAGTCTATGCCGATATCCACATGATTACCACCAGTCCTCAGGACGTTCAGGATTGTCATATACCGAACGGGGCACCAACTCAATGAGATTCATACGCCATATATCTCCATAAGCAGACTTCGACAACAGCTGCAAACGCAGCCAATAATCCTGGTCGGGAGACATGTGTCCCCGATAGACAATGAAACGCAAACGGGTACCTGTTGATGTAATATTACCCTCGTCCCATTTGGTAACATAATTGTAAGTGCGTGCACTTCGGTATGCCTGCCCAATAGTTTCCAAATATCCATAACCATAAGGCAATTTCATAATGCCATGCTCCCGGCACTGCTTGTTGATTTCCATGGCCTGGGTTGAATCCGGAACAACAAAACCCAGACGAGACGGATTATCCGGATACGGATAATTGTACTCTTTGGGCGGCAGCCACATATAGTCTACTATCCAGTTCTTGATTCCCAAATCCTGCATGGAAGCATCAGGAGAGTTGCCTATAAAACAGTGATAGATGCCGTTCAAATCACTGATGCGTACCTCCCATTCACCCTCATAGGGTACAGGCAGAAGCTTAACAGTTACCTTATCACCTATAGCTGCAATAGATGGTGTCAAACGAAACTGACGATATTCCACCGTTGTGGAAGCATAACTTCCTTTGGCTTCATAAAGATTCATATTGTCTGCTCTGATATTGGTTGTTAACTGGTCAGGAACAGGAGAATAGCTATCCAGCCGTGAAAGGCTTTGAAGCGTCATCAGTTCGGGCAGGTTCATGATGGGATTATACCGCAAACGAGTGTTCAGTACTTTATTGGGGACATCACTGTCGTAGGTCATGACATGGTCTATCGGATAATAGATGCCATTGGGCGCATGCTGTTGGCGGTTGCCATTGTCAGGAAGAATCAGCACTCCTCTGCGGTCACATGAAAGTTCCTGCCAGTCGCCTCCGTATGAGGGGTCATACAGGGAATGGCGGTTGATGTAGACACCTTCCTTGTCGGGCTGAGGCAGATAGGTAAGCTGCACCAGACGGTTGGGCTTTCCCATTGTCTGGTAATAGAAGACAGCATGTGAAGGCGGATTGCCTCCCATGGCAGGATACTTACCCAATCCCTTGTCATACAAATATCTGTTGGTACCATATTCACCTCTCAGGGTTGACCATTCTGAATAATTACCCCAGAAGGGCAAAAGATGATAGGAGACAAAGCGGTTGACAGCATTGTCCGAACTGGTCATGTCCGCATCTGTTGCTTCCGGTGACAATTCGACGCAATGCTTGCGGATAACATCCAGGATGTCATTCCAATTGGTCATATTCCCGTCCTCGTCCCATTGGGGAGCCGGCACATTCCAGTCGGCCTCAAATACTGAATCAGTTTCCACAAAGGCTGTAAAATGAAGCAGGCGGTAGCCATAGCCTGCACTTCCCTGATACTTGTCATCAGAATAGACCAGCATACTGTCTGCCCATGACGTGACATCCAGCAGACGGGAGAATATGCTCAGATTGTCGGTCTGGGCTATCAGGCCCGGCAAGGTAGAGGGACCTGGCTGGATGACATGGTCAATGATATTCACATATCCATTGCAGGTCAGAATGTCTGTCTTAATCAAATGGCTCAGTTCAGAAATGGATACCGTAGCACCGTTGCCGTAATCTCCGAAGCCAAAATACAGATGCACTCCGTTGATAGTGGCTTTAGACAGATAGCCTTCCCTGACAGAGTTCATCCTCAGTGCATTGCCTTTCCCCATATCGACCACACAGGTATTGACCAACTTGCGCAGCACTTCCTGAGGAAGGGTATCCACCTCATAACAGTCAGTTCCGTAATAGGCGTCCAGATACTCCTTGATGGCTTCGTTGGTAGGAGCAAAGACAGTATAATTGCCGTATAC
>JALERS010000049.1 GCA_022763905.1 Prevotellaceae bacterium
AATGCAATACAATTATGACCAGTTCCAGAATTGAACGCACGTTGCTGGCAGTGAAGCCCTGTGCAGTACAAAGAGGCCTGATAGGCGAAGTGATTACCCGAATAGAAAGGAGGGGACTGAAAATCATTGCCATGAAAATGAAAATGCTCACTCCAGAACTTCTGAAAAGGCATTATTCTCATCTGGTGGACAAGCCATTCTACCCTCTGATAGAAGCATCCATGATGGCCGCTCCTGTTGTACTGATGTGCATAGAAGGAGTAGAAGCAGTCAGAGTAGTCAGAGCTATGGCAGGCGACACCAATGGGCGCAATGCTCTTCCGGGAACCATTAGAGGCGACTATTGCGTTAGTGGTCAGGAGAACATTGTACACAGTTCAGATTCTCTTGAGACCGCAGAGAAAGAATTGAACAGATTCTTCCAGGACGAAGACTACATGGAATACGATTCTCCTTTAGTGAAATTCATCTATGCAGATGACGAACTTTCGTCTTAAAGAAACCCATCCTGACACAATATCAACTACTATGATAAAAAAATGGTTATTCATTCTCTTTTGGGGATTTATATCTATAGCAACATGCTATAGCGAAAACGAACCGTCTATCTCCATCGGCACAGAAGCTCCTGATTTCTCTGTTGCTGACACCCTGGGAAACACAATAAATCTGCATAAATACAAAGGGAAATATGTTCTGATGGAATTCTGGGCATCCTGGTGTGGAGACTGTAGGAAAGAGATTCCTGCCATGAAAGCCTTCTATCAAGACCTTTACAAGAAATACGATGGGAAAATCGTATTTCTTGGCATCTCTTTCGACCATAATGCAGAACAATGGAAGAATCTGCTGAGAAAAGAAAAAATGCCGTGGATTCAAGCAAGCAATCTGCAGCCTTGGAAGACCAATCCCATAGCACAAGCATATGGATTGCACTGGATACCCAGTCTTTTCCTTGTAGGCCCTGACGGAAAAATTCTTGCCAGCGCTATTACCGTAGCCGAGATGAAAACCAAGGCAGAGACAATATTCAAAGCGCAGAAGAAGGTTCTTTATCAACATTAATATAAAAATGAGACCTTTACTGGACATCCACACACATACCATCATGTCGGGACACGCCTACAGTACCCTGCAGGAAATGGCCCAAACAGCCAAGGATAAAGGATTGCAGATACTGGGTATTACTGAACATGCACCCTCCATACCAGGAACATGCGACCCCATATACTTCAGAAATCTGCATGTGGTTCCGCGTGAAATGTATGGAGTTAGACTCCTCATGGGATGTGAGTTGAATATACTGGACACCCAAGGTACCATCGACCTTGATGAATTCTACTACCGCCAAATGGATATTAGAATAGCTGGTATCCACAGTCTGTGTTGGCAAGGA
The DNA here is from genome assembly GCA_022763905.1 of Prevotellaceae bacterium. Taxonomy (GTDB): domain Bacteria; phylum Bacteroidota; class Bacteroidia; order Bacteroidales; family Bacteroidaceae; genus UBA6382. Next base: position 1,397 of record JALERS010000049.1, read on the forward strand.
GGAAATGCAGAGGAAAACACTCAGGGGATGGTCAATGCCATTAGGAATCCATGGATACATATCATTTCACATCCTGGAGACGGAACGGCAGAACTGATATTCGAGCCCATTGTAGAAGAAGCCCAACGGCATCACACTCTACTTGAAATCAATTCCTCTTCCCTCAACCCCATAAGACATAAAGAACAGGCTATTGCTAACAACCTCAAGATACTGAATCTTTGCAAACAACTAGAAGTACCCGTTATCCTTGGTAGTGATGCACATATCTCATTTGATATAGCCAATTACCAATACGCATTACCTCTACTCAAAGAGGTTGATTTCCCAGAGAAACTAGTAATGAACCATCAGCCTGATTTCTTTCTGAACTATTTGGGAATACCTTCCAGCCATTGAATATTCATAAAAGATTCCACATGAAACAGACATTGACCATCACCTATGACACCCTCCAATGGGAAGAAATGGACAATAATGACCAAGCCCTGGTGGAAAAAGCCAAAAATAGTTGCAAATACAGTTATGCACCCTTTTCGGAATTCCATGTAGGTTGTGCCCTCCAATTGGAAGAGGGAATCATACTGACTGGCAACAATCAGGAAAATGCGTCCTTTCCCTGTGGAACCTGTGCCGAACGTGCCACTATCTTCTATGCTCATGCCAATTATCCTCACTTGGCTCCAACTGTCATAGCCATTGCAGCCAGAAGAAAGGACGGAGAATACATGGAACGACCCTTACCTCCATGCGGAGCATGCAGACAGGCTTTGCTGGAAATGGAGAATCTGTTTCAAAAACCCATAAAGATGATTCTCTATGGAACACGCGAATCCATTATTGTCCATAGCATAAAAGATATTCTTCCATTTCAGTTTGAAGCCAATATGATGGAATAGGAAAGCACCTGCCCTCTCCTCAAGGCGAGAGTCCACCTATACTGAACGAAAAAAAATGCCTAACTTTGCACTTGAATAACTGAACTCTAATACATATTTATAATATACGATAACAAGACATGATTACTGTTACTGACCTGGCCATTCAATTTGGCAAACAAGTATTGTACAAAGACGTAAACATTAAATTCACCAACGGAAATATATATGGTATCATTGGAGCTAACGGAGCAGGGAAATCCACTCTGATTAGAGCCATATCAGGAGAACTGGAAGCCTCCAAAGGAACTATTGAACTGGGACCGGGTGAGAGAATGTCTGTACTGAGTCAGGACCACTTTAAATATGATGAATTCAATGTGCTGGATACAGTCATGATGGGCTACAAAGAATTGTGGGATGTCATGAACAAGCGCAATGCACTATATGCCAAAGAAGACTTCACGGAAGAAGATGGACTTAAAGTAGCTGAATATGAAGAGGCATTCGCCAATATGGGTGGATATGATGCCGAGAGTAATGCAGGAATGCTGCTGGAACAACTAGGCATCCCTGTTCCCAAACACACCCAATTGATGAAAGAACTGTCTGGAAAGGAAAAGGTACGTGTTATGCTGGCACAGGCCCTTTTCGGAAATCCTGATAATCTTCTCCTGGATGAACCTACCAATGACCTTGACCTTGAGACAGTGGAATGGCTGGAAGAGTATCTCGGAAACTATGAGCATACTGTTCTTGTGGTCAGCCACGACCGACACTTCCTGGATGCCATTTCCACTCATACTGTCGACATCGACTATGGCAAAGTGACACTATTCTCTGGAAACTATTCTTTCTGGTATGAAAGTAGCCAACTTGCCTTGAAGCAGGCACAAAACCAAAAAATGAAGGCGGATGAAAAACGCAAACAATTGGAAGAATTCATCAGACGTTTTTCTGCCAATGTAGCGAAAAGCCGTCAGACAACAAGTCGCAAAAAGATGCTGGAAAAACTGAATGTTGAAGAGATTCAGCCTTCCACCAGAAAATACCCTGGTATCATCTTCAAAATGGAGAGAGAACCAGGCAACCAGATTCTGGAAGTAGATAATCTTTCAGCTACTGCAGAAGATGGTACATTGCTATTCAAGAATCTGAACTTTACCATTGAAAAAGAGGAGAAAGTCGTTTTCATAAGTCATGACCCGCGTGCCATGACCGCTTTGTTTGAAATCATCACTGGTAACCAACAACCTATAGAAGGTAGTTATAAATGGGGGGTAACCATTACCACAGCCTATTTACCAGTAGACAACACCAAATTCTTCGACAATGATTTGACAATGCTGGAATGGCTGAGCCAGTTTGGTACAGGCAATGAAGTCTATTTCAAGAGTTATTTGGGAAGAATGCTCTTCAGCGGCGAGGATGTTCTGAAACCGGTCAAAGTACTTTCGGGAGGTGAAAAAATGCGTTGTATGATAGCAAAGATGCAGTTGAATGACGCTAATTGCCTCATTCTGGATACACCTACCAACCATCTTGACCTAGAAAGCATCCAAGCCTTCAACAACAACTTGAAACTCTTCAAGGGAAATTTATTATTTGCCAGTCATGACCATGAATTCATCAATTCACTAGCCAACCGTGTCATTGAACTAACGCCCAATGGTCATATTGACAAACTGATTACTTATGATGAGTATATCCATGATGAACACATCAGAGAAATCAGGAACAAGTTATACAATGCCTGACATATTGAGTTTGGTACACTTGTTGCTGTATTTTTGACAAAAGATAATTGATGTTGAAAACATGAGCAGAAAAAAGAAAAACCTTTCCTCACAAGAAATGAAAGAAGAAAAGACAATAAAGCCAGATACTTGCCATACACAGGCTGAAGAAACAACCGAGTCAATCGAACAGCAAGAAACTATTGAAGCTACTACTTCTGAAAATAAAGAAAAAGAAGAGATGGCCCGATTGGAAGCAGAGATTGCCGAATTAAAAGACAAATATCTACGCCAGGTAGCAGAATTTGACAATTACAGGAAACGTACTCTGAAAGAGAAAACAGAGTTGATACTCAATGGTGGTGAAAAAATCATCACTTCCCTCCTTCCTGTCTTGGATGACATGGAGAGAGCCCAACAGAATATAGAGAAATCAGACGATGTTGAAGCCTTAAAGGAAGGAACTAACTTGGTTTTCAAGAAACTCATGACTGTTTTGGAATCAGCCGGATTGCAGAAGATAGATACTGACGGCAAGGATTTTGACACGGATGTCCATGAGGCAATCGCCATGGTACCTGCCACCACTGATGACCAGAAAGGTAAGGTAATAGATTGTGTTCAGGCTGGATACAAACTCAACGAGAAAGTTATACGCCATGCCAAAGTAGCCATTGGCCAATAACGATTTCCATCCAACAATCATTACAGTATTCCCTACTCCACATGGAAAAAAGAGACTATTATGAAGTGCTCGGAGTCCAGAAAGGTGCATCCGACGAAGAGATAAAAAAAGCATACAAGAAAAAAGCTATTCAGTATCACCCTGACAGAAACCCAGGGGACAAAGTTGCTGAAGAAAAGTTCAAAGAAGCTGCTGAGGCTTACGAAGTACTTCGTGATCCCAACAAGAGAGCACGTTACGACCAGTTTGGTTTCAGTGGAATCAACCAGGGAGATTTCGGAGGTGCACAAGGTATGGACATCAACGACATCTTCAGTATGTTCGGTGATATATTTGGAGGTCGTTCTGCTGGAGGTTTCGGAGGCTTCGGAGGTTTCGGTTTCGGCAATAATTCCGCCGAGCATGTATCCAAAGGTTCAGACCTCAGACTGAAGATTACTCTTACGCTCCAAGAAATAGCTACTGGCGTCAAGAAAAAAATTAAGGTAAAAAAATATATTGCCTGCAGCGATTGCCATGGTTCTGGCTGCGAAGGTTCCTCTGGTATGGAAACTTGTACCCAGTGTAACGGTACTGGATACATAACACAAGTCAGACAAAGTTTCCTAGGCATGATGCAAACCCAATCTCCCTGCCCTTCTTGTAAAGGTGAAGGTAGAATCATCAAGCATAAATGCAAGAAATGTAATGGTGAAGGCGTAGTATATGGTGAAGACATCATTGACCTGGACATCCCTGCCGGACTCACTGGTGACATGATATACACCATCAAAGGCAAAGGCAATGCAGGAAGAAGAAATGGTATCCCTGGAGACATCCAATTGGTAATCAATGAAAAACCTGACAGCCAGTTTGTCAGAAAAGACAAAGATATCATTTACAATCTTCTGCTTTCTTTCCCACAAGCTGCATTAGGATGTATGGTAGATATACCTACTCTGTCCGGTAAATCCCGTATCAAGATTGAGCCGGGCACACAACCAGGAAAAGTATTGCGGCTGAGAGAAAAAGGAATTCCACCCGTAAAGGGTTACGATGTAGGTACAGGCGACTTGGTAGTGAAAATTAGTGTGTATGTACCGGAAAAACTGTCGAGCAAAGAGAAAGAGTTGATAGAACAGATTCAGGAATGTGAGAATCTCCAACCATCGGAAAGTATCCAGAAGAAGATTTTCGAGAAGTTCAAGACCTTCTTCAACTAGTTTCAATGACTTACGAAGAAATACTTGAAGAACTGTTCCAGCAAGTACCCTCATTTCAAAAGGTAGGTGCTGCTGGCTACAAAGAAGGTATGGAAAATACCTTTCTCCTTGATGAACTTCTCCATCATCCCCACAGAAACTACAGAACCATACATATAGCCGGAACAAACGGCAAAGGATCTACTGCACATACCTTGGCAGCAATCCTCCAGACAGCCGGTTATAAGGTAGGACTCTACACATCTCCCCATCTCGTTGATTTTAGGGAACGCATCCGTGTCAATGGAGAAATGCTTCCTAAGTCGTTCGTCATGAATTTCATCGGTGAGATACACGATTTCATTCAAGAGAGAAAACCTTCCTTTTTTGAAATCACCACGGCAATGGCTTTCAGCTACTTTAATGAAAGCAAAGTGGACATCGCGGTCATAGAAACAGGATTGGGCGGTAGATTAGACTGTACCAATATTATCCAACCTATATTGAGTGTCATCACTAATATCAGTTTTGACCACACACAGTTTCTAGGCCATACCATTGCCGATATATCTTGCGAAAAAGCTGGTATCATCAAAGAGGGTGTTCCTATTATTATAGGAGAAACAAGAGATGGTAATCGTCAGATATTTCAGAAATTTGCAGACGAAAAACATTCTCCCATTATTTTCTGTGAAGACCATCCCTTCATAACCCGTTCGTACCTGGATAACCGATGCTACACAAGGGTATATGAAACAACAAAGATGGGAATCCTTATTGGAGAATTAGGAGGATCCTGCCAGGTAAAGAACACCAATACCATTCTTCATGCAGTGGAAGAATTGAAAAAGCAGGAACTCCCTATAAATATTGAGAATGTTAAAGAAGGGTTGGCTCATGTATGCGAACTCACAGGACTTAAAGGCAGATGGCAAATATTGGCCACATCTCCTCTTACCGTATGTGATACAGCCCACAATGAAGGAGGTTTCCATTATATTTCCCGTCAGCTCCATTCATCAGGTCACCGCCATCTTCATATTGTATTCGGCATGGTTAAGGACAAGGATATTGATGCCGTACTCCGCCAAATGCCCCAACAAGCTACTTACTATTTCACAAAAGCCAGCATTCCCAGAGCCCTCAACGAAAATGAGTTAAAGAAACAGGCAGCTCGCTATTCACTGAGAGGAGATACTTATAGTTCTGTAGCCCAAGCCTACGAGTCAGCCAAAGCACATGCCAATGCTGAAGATTTCATTTATATAGGAGGCAGTTCATTTGTGGTAGCAGACTTATTGGGATATATTCAGAGATAGATTTTTCATATTTCAGTCAAAATAAGGACAAAGTATTATTTTGTCCTTATTTTTTTTGCTAATAAGTATTCATTTTGTTATATTTGCAAGGTAAACCTTCCAATTAAAAATGACAAAATGAGCAATACCCCTCTTTGCAGACTTACATCTGCTGATTTTCAAAAGGAAATAGATGGAAAGAAAACAGATTTGATTATTCTTTCCAACAAAAACAAGGCTGAAGTGGCTATCACTAATTACGGAGGATCCATTGTAGCCATCATGGTGCCCGATGCAAAAGGCAACATGGCCAATGTTATTCAAGGACATGACAACATTGACGATTGTATCAAAAGCCCCGAACCCTTTTTGAGTACCCTTGTGGGTAGATATGGCAACCGTATCTGCCATGGCAAGTTCTCACTGGACAATAAAGAATACCAGTTAGCAATCAATAATGGTCCCAATCATCTTCATGGAGGTCCTACAGGATTCCACGCACGTGTTTGGGACATTATTGAATCTACACCCCAATCCGTGTCTCTCTCCTACACCTCTCAAGATGGAGAAGAAGGATTTCCTGGTACTTTGGTTATGACTGTCAAATATACTTGGACAGACGCCAACGAATTGTTTATTGAATACGAAGGCACTACTGACAAAAAGACCATTGTCAATATGACCAGCCATGGTTTCTTCTCCCTTGCCGGAATAGCCGACCCCACCCCATCAGCTATGGATTTGATATGCGAAATCAATGCTGATCATTTCCTACCCATTGACGAGAACTCCATACCAACAGGTATCATCCAGAAAGTAGAAGGCACACCTTTTGACTTCCGCACACCTCATATCATCGGAGCACGCATTGACAATACGGAAGATATTCAGATAAAAAATGGTGCCGGTTATGACCATTGCTATGTATTGAATAAGAAGGAACCAGGAGAATTCTCCTTTGCTGCCAAGGTAACAGATCCCATGAGTAAGCGTGTCATGGAAGTATATACCACAGAGCCTGGTATACAGTTCTATTCAGACAATTGGGCTGATGGTTACAAAGGACAGCATGGAGCTACCTTCCCCAGGCGGAGTGCTGTATGCTTCGAAGCCCAGCATTTCCCTGACAGTCCCAACCATCCATATTTCCCATCAGTAGTATTGGTTCCAGGACAAGTCTACACACAAAAGACTATGTATAAGTTTGACATTGACAAATAATCATTAAATACTAAAAAACAATTTATTATGGCACAAAAATCTAAACAATGGGCTGCGATTATCATGATGATTGCGCTCTTCGCAATGATTGCCTTCGTTACCAACTTATGTTCCCCGATGGCAGTCATTGTACAGAATCAATTTGGAGCATCAGAACTTCAATCACAAATCGGCAACTATGCCAACTTCGTTGCTTATCTGGTAATGGGTATTCCCTCAGGCATGCTTATCGTGAAGTATGGTTATAAGAAGACAGCATTGATTGCCCTTATCGTGGGTATTATCGGAATGGTGCTTGAACTTCTCTCCGGTACAATGGAAAGCATGTGGATTTATCTGGCTGGCGCATTCATCAGTGGATTCTGCATGTGTATGCTCAATACTGTTGTCAATCCTCTTCTGAATGTACTCGGAGGCGGTGGCAATACAGGTAACCAACTTATCCAGATAGGCGGTGCTTTCAATAGTGCTGCAGCCGTTGCCGTATACATTATCCTCGGTGCGCTTATCGGAGAAGTCACCAAGGAGACAGCCATTGTAGATGCAGCTCCCGCCATGTACATCGCCCTCTCTATCTTTGCTATAGCATTCCTGGTTCTTCTGTTTACAAAGGTAGAAGAGCCTCAGCAGGAACCTGTCAAGACCGAACTCATTACAGGTGCCTTGAAACATCGTCATTTTGCGCTCGGTGCCCTCGCCATCTTTTTGTATATGTCTGTTGAAGTAGGAACACCTACCTACATGATAAAATATCTCACACAAGATGCAGGTGTAGCTGCAGGTGTAGCCACATTGATTGCAGCCGTTTATTGGTTTGCCATGTTTATCGGACGTTCTGCAGGTGGAGCCATTGCAGGCAAGGTATCCAGTCGAGTAATGGTTGGAACAACAGCTGCAGTAGCCATTGCACTTATCATATTCGGTATGTTTGCCCCTGAAACCCTCAAGGTAAATGTTCCAGGTGTTGACTGGGCCAACTTGAGCATGATTTGGGTAGAAGTACCCGTAGGAGTAGCTGCATTTATCTTAGTAGGTCTCTGCACATCAGTCATGTGGGGTGGCATCTTCAATATGGCTGTTGAGGGACTTGGCAAATATACCGCTGCTGCATCTGGTATCTTCATGACAATGGTATTCGGATGTGCTGTAATGGTAGCTTTGCAAGCCTATGTTGTGGACATTACTGGTAGCTACCTCACCAGTTACTTTGTTCCCCTGCTCTGTGCTGCCTATATCCTATTCTATGCTTTGATAGGAAGCAGAGTATCTCAAAAAGCCGAAAACTAACCCACATAAAAACACTACTATTATGAAACTGACAATTGATGATGTTCGCAGTCGCTTCATCGAGCATTTTGATGGAAGCACTGGAAGTGTATACACTGCTCCTGGCCGTATCAACTTGATTGGAGAACATACAGATTATAATGATGGATTTGTATTTCCAGGAGCAGTCCAACAATGTATTATAGCAGAACTCAAGCAGAATGGTACACGTACAGTACGAGCTTATTCTATTGATCTCAAAGATTACACAGAATTCTGTCTTGATGATGAAAAAGGTCCCAATGCCACATGGGCACGTTACATCTTTGGTGTATGCCGCGAAATGATGGCACTCGGTGTACCTGTACAAGGTTTCAACACAGCCTTTGCTGGTGATGTTCCCCTCGGTGCTGGTATGTCTTCATCAGCCGCATTAGAAAGTGCCTTTGCTTTTGCTCTGAATGATATCTGGGGAGGCAATAAGATAGAGAAGATGGAATTGGCACGTGTTGGCCAACGTACTGAGCACAAGTATGTAGGATGCAATTGCGGTATTATGGACCAATTTGCTTCCGTTCACGGAAAAGCAGGCTCTCTCATGCGTTTAGATTGCCGCAGCGGAGAATTCAGCTATTTCCCCTGGAATCCAAAAGGATACAAACTCGTGCTCATCAATTCCTGTGTAAAACACGAATTAGTAGGTTCTCCTTATAATGACCGCAGAAAGAGTTGTGAGAATGTAGCAGCTGTTATCAACAAGCATTTCCCTGAAGTAAAGTCTCTCCGCGATGCCTCCTATGAACAATTGGATGCCGTTCGCGCAGAAGTCAGTGAAGAAGATGCAAAGCGTGCTCATTATGTGATAGGTGAAAGAGAACGCGTACTTGGTGTTTGCAAAGCTCTTGAAGCAGGAGACTATGAAACTGTAGGCAAGTTGATGTATGAAACTCACCATGGTCTGAGTGAGGAATATGAAGTATCTTGTGAAGAACTTGATTATCTGAACGACCTTGCCAAGGAAGCTGGTGTCACTGGTTCACGCATCATGGGAGGCGGATTTGGTGGTTGTACCATCAATCTCGTAAGCGAAGAGCTCTATGACAATTTCATCAAGACCGTTTACCAAAATTATCCTCAGAAGTTCGGCAAGAAGCCTATCGTTATTGATGTAGTAATCGGTGATGGTGCGCGTAAGCTAATCTAAGAGACGTTCATTTTTTCCATCGTCAGGAGACACACAGCCCGCATTTCGGGCGTCAGTGTCTCCTGTCTTTTTTGTATGTGGGGAGGAAGGAGATGCCTATTTTCCCTTTGCGACAATCCGCACCCTGCAGATCTTGTTGGCCTGCTGTCCGAAGGGTGTCGTTACGGTGGCAGTTATTCTATGACCTCTATATAGAAACTCACGGGGCGGAAACCGTCATTACAGCTAATCATGGCGCTATACGGATTTTTCATCCATCCGTCAAAGAAGTTGCCTTCGCCTCGGGCAAGAGCCTCGACAAATACTTTCATGGACTTCCATGCCTCAGGACACAGTCCGTCGGGGCACTGTCCGTCTGTACATATCCACCACTGTCCTTCCGTCACATCGCAAGCATGTTCAGTAGGGTTTTCGTATTGCGCCATCAGGTCCTCGTGCTGCACCTTGCGTACAGCTGTGATTCTCACTTTCTTCATCATGATATATAAGTATGTGTAGTTGTGCCTCCTCTACTCTGACAGGGAATAGCTATA
>JALERS010000058.1 GCA_022763905.1 Prevotellaceae bacterium
CCACCACCCTGGATGCAGAGACCCGACTCGCCAGCATCCTTCTCCCCGAAGTTCCTACGTCCCTGGACACCGCCATCGAAGGAACAGAAGCGAACAAAGCTAACGGAGATGATGCCATCTATAATATCATGGGACAACAGGTGGGCAAAGCAAGCCAACTGAAGAACGGCACCCTGCCCTCAGGCATCTATGTAAGCAAAGGACGCACCGTCCTGGTCAAGTAAAAATGACCCTGCAGGAATAGGTCTGAACTATAACCACAGACCAGACCACATTCCAAGGTGACACCAAGAAGATTCTGACAGGCCTTCAGCAGCACCCTCTTGACTCCTCGCACATCAGATTAGGAGCAATGAGGAATTCTGCTGAAGGCTTGTCGGTATGAGAGGAACAGGAAACAACATCCCGCCTCGGCACCTATCTGGCCAGAATGAAGGACAGACCCCCATCCCTGATTATTGGCCTATCTGGACGCAAACGTTTGAAACCACGGACGCAAACGTTTGAAACCACGGACGCAAACGTTTGAAACCGCGGACGCAAACGTTTGAAACCGCCAATGCAAACGTTTGCGTGAAAATGCACATGTAGTTTAACGGAAAAGGTTGACTACTTTGAGTCTTATTTGTAAAGTCAGTTGACTGGGTTAATGATTAGTTTTACTATTGGTTGACTAGTTTATCTCTTAGTCATGATACCAGTTAACTTCATTTGTTTTTAGTTGTACATAAGGTTGTCCTTGCTGCTGCATGCAGCAGCAAGGAGTGCGGCCATTTCGTAGGCTGGCAGCTTTCCGACGGGGACAGTGTGTATCCAGCATTTGCTGAACGCATAATACAGTTAGTAGACTTTTCCTACTAATAGAGATGATGGCTATGAGGAAATAGCCTTATCATGAAGCGGGACATATGATTGTCTTTCTTATTACATAGACAGAATATGCCCTTTAGGTTATGAGAAGGTGAATCTTTCTATACATTGGTGTAAAAAACAAAACAAATATCTTATAGACAGGTAAATAGAATAGGACAGCATAACATATTTGACTGACTCCAGCCTTTATGGGCTGACTGTGTTATATGTCGGGGCTGTTCGCAGTACCCCATAAATCATAAGGATTATTCCAATTATAATTGGAGAGAATCAGAAGTAGTTCTATGCGTATATTGTAGTAAGATGTTTTACTTTTTGCCTCATCATCCGTTTTATTAAGGATAATGTTTGTAAGATATAAGTGGTATTTGCAATATATTTATAATTACAAGTGTTTTGCAGTAAATCATTTTTATTCATAGCTACAACATTAGTATTGTAGCTATATAAATTAAATGTATCATGCTAATAATAAACTATTTGCTGTAATATGGTTTGTATCTTCATTCTATATGTTTCAAATAAAATTCATAATTAACTATTATGGGTATTATGTTTAATAGAAAAGATTAAGGGTTACTTTTACTGATAAAAACTGACTGATAAAAATAGGTGGTAACAAGGAATTATCTTTTTATACATTAAATGATAGTCCAAATACGAACAATGTATTGCACCGATGATTATATGGTTCTTTTTATTGATAGTGATTAAGTTGTAAAATAGCGGTACATAAATTGTAAAGGAAAAAGTTGACTTGGTTCAGTTGTCTGAAACGTACGTCCAAAGGATAAAATCAGCATTCGCCTGCTACAGCAATAGAATGACAAATATTATAACTTTGTTTTGAAAATTTCTATGTGGCGTACTGATAGAATTTATGACCTTAACAAGTAGATGTCTGCATCAATCATTTTATTTGAATACAAAGTTGTCTTCAATTTCATACTTGAGAACAATTTATATGTTGCTAAGGTTGTATTTGACATCCAAAGTAGGAACTTTCAAACGTAGTATATATGGTAACAGACATCCATTAGATGTCTTCACAAAGCCCATGCAAAGTGAATAATCTGAATGCACAACATATACTTTTTTGTGCTTGTATTAAGTTCTTTGCTCATATGTATTTCTATCTGTTAGTTTTATCAGAAACTAATTCTGAAAAACATAACCAATTGAAAGTTAATAGAATACTGATTATTGTAATTACGATATTTAGATTGATATGTTAAAATGATATAATATAAAAATACGTTTTGGATTCGCTCGTGTATAATGGATTAAATTTGTTCTCAAATAAGCGTGGATAGGCTCTAGAGCCTATCTGCTGTGATAAATGGAGTATATGACAAAAACAGCCCTACCCTATCAGCCATCCTGTCAGGATGAGACGTATTATGAAAAAGGGAACTTATTCTATAGCCAAGGGCAATGGAAGGAAGCAATGGAATGCTACATGGAAGCTATCCATCTGAATCCGCAAAGCCCTGCAAAGTATTCATTGAAAATGGTTGAGAACATTCTCGGATTCTATAATAAAGACATTTACGGGCAATAACAGTCAAGCACAATCACAATATTTTGTCCACTCCATATCAGGAATCATTTCCTTAGCAACATGGTTTCTGGATAAGTATTAACACGTAAGAATTACACACAAAGATGATAATCGGTGAAATAGTCATAAATCAGGAAAGATGCAAAGGATGTACCCTTTGTGTTGAAGCCTGTCCCTTTCATTTGATACAGCCTGCAGAAAGAAAGGTGAATACCAAGGGCTACTCCTATGTTGAACAGGTGCATGCTGAAAAATGTACTGGTTGCGCTAGTTGCGCCATCGTATGTCCTGATGCCTGTATTACTGTGTATCGTCTAAAGAAATAATACCACTATGGAAAACACTGATACATTTCTGATGAAAGGAAATGAAGCCGTTGCCCACGCTGCTATTAGGTGCGGTTGTGACGGTTTTTTCGGCTATCCTATCACTCCCCAATCGGAGATTTTGGAAACGCTCTCAGCTCTCAGACCCTGGGAGACTACTGGTATGGTGGTCCTGCAAGCAGAGAGTGAAATCGCAGCGATAAATATGCTATATGGTGGTGGCGGTTCAGGCAAGCGTGTAATGACTTCTTCCTCCAGTCCTGGTGTGGCCCTCATGCAGGAAGGCATTTCTTACATGACAGCCTGTGAGATTCCTGCCGTGATTATCAATGTACAGCGTGGCGGTCCTGGTCTTGGTACTATACAGCCAGGCCAAAGTGATTATTTGCAAGCTACTATAGGTGGAGGCAATGGCGACTATAACATGATAGTGCTTGCTCCTGCATCCGTACAGGATATGGCCGACTTTGTAGATCAGGCATTCCAGTTGGCATTCCGCTACAGAAATCCCGTTATGATTCTATCTGACGGAGTTATTGGCCAGATGATGGAGAAGGTAACCCTTCCCCCAATGAAGCCACGTCGCACAGAGGAAGAAATATGGGAAGAATGCCCTTGGGCCACCAATGGTCATAACCTCAGCCGTCGAAAGCCTAATGTATTGTCTTCTTTGGAAATGGAAGCAATAGAGATGGAGCGACGTAATCAGGCTCTTCAAGAAAAATATCGTACTATTGTTCAGAAAGAGCAACGCAGTGCCACTTATCTGTGTGATGATGCGGAATATCTGTTTGTAGCTTATGGTAGTGTGGCACGTTGTGCTGAGGAGTCAGTCAATATTCTTAGAGAGAAGGGTATTCGTGCGGGATTGTTCCGTCCCATCACCTTGTGGCCCTATCCTGCCGATGCGCTCTGTCAGTTCATTCCTCAAGTTCATTTGTTGTTGGCTTGTGAAATGAATGCAGGTCAGATGGTCAATGACATCCGCCTTGCCATTAATTGCCAACGACCAGTATTCCATTACGGAAGGATGGGGGGAGTGGTTCCTGGTCCGCAGGAAATGGCCGATGCCATGTTACAACTTATCAACAATCCTTGAACAACTTCCATCCATGCTGTCCCGTTTTCATCGCTCCGTTGTGTCACCTAGAGACCGATATTTTAAAATCAGGAATATTCTGAATGTACTGTTTATCCTGTTGGTAATTCTTACCATCACCCTCTATTTTGTCTATCCCCTACCCGACGGTCTGTATGTATTCTTCTCTTCCTGCTTGATAGCCATTATGATTAAAGCAGTGGAAGTATATTTCAGGATGCTGGGCAACAAATCTAATAAACAATGACCAAAGAAGATCTTATTCGCCCCGAAAATATCGTGAAGGCCAAGCCCTCGCTGATGAATGATACAGCCATGCATTATTGTCCAGGGTGTTCCCATGGCGTAGTCCATCGGTTAGTTGCTGAAATCATCGAGGAAATGGGTGTCAGCGAGCGAACCATCGGAATCTGTCCTGTAGGATGTGCCGTCTTTGCCTATCGTTATCTAGACATTGATTGGCAGGAAGCTGCCCATGGAAGGGCACCTGCAGTGGCTACGGCTTGTAAGCGATTGTGGAATGACCGTTTGGTATTCACCTATCAGGGAGATGGCGACTTGGCCTGCATTGGTGCCTGCGAGACTATCCATGCTCTCAATCGTGGGGAGAAAATTACCATTATCTTCATCAATAACGCTATCTATGGTATGACTGGAGGACAGATGGCTCCTACTACCCTCTTGGGTATGAAGACCTCTACCTGTCCCTATGGACGTCAGCCCGATTTACATGGATATCCCCTAAACATCACCGACTTGGCTGCTAGTTTGGAAGGTACCGCCTATGTCACTAGGCAGAGTGTCCACAATGTAGCAGCCGTTCTTAAGGCCAAGAAAGCGATTCGTCATGCGTTTGAAAATTCCATGAACGGTATAGGCTCCAATCTTGTAGAGATAGTCTCCACGTGTTCTACAGGATGGAAGACATCGCCTGTCGAAGCCAACAAGTGGATGGAGGAGAATATGTTCAAATATTACCATATCGGTGACCTGAAAGATATTACAAAGCCATGAAAGAAGAAATCATCATATCCGGATTCGGAGGCCAGGGCGTTTTGTCCATGGGAAAACTCATTGCATACGCAGGAATACACGATGGAAAGAACGTTACGTGGTTACCTGCCTACGGTGCAGAGCAGAGAGGTGGTACAGCCAATGTTACCGTTATCGTTAGTGACGGAAAGATATCATCCCCAATCCTCAATACCTGTGAGACGGCTATTTTGCTCAACCAACCTTCATTGGACAGATTTCTTTCGCATATCCGTCCAGGAGGAACACTTATCTATGATACCTTTGGTATTACCCATCGTCCCGAAAGAAGTGATATCCATATATATGAAATTAATGCAATGGACACTGCAGCCAGAATGAGCAATGCCAAGGTATTCAATATGCTCATTCTTGGTGGCCTTCTTAAGGTACGACCCTTCGTCAGTGTGGACAATATTTACCAAGCGCTCTATAAGACTCTGCCCGAACGCCATCATGCACTGATTCCTCTCAATATGGAAGCTCTACACAAGGGAATGGAGATTATCCGACCTGTTCCTTAAAGAGGGTTTCATCCTATTTCTTAAAGTGCTGAAACATTCTGAAATCTTCATATTCATAGCAAAGTTATATGGAGGTTTCTTCTA
>JALERS010000025.1 GCA_022763905.1 Prevotellaceae bacterium
ATTTCTTCCCGCAGACGATGACTGTCAATATGGGTGTAGATGGATGTGGTCTCGATACTTTCATGTCCCAGCATGGCTTGGATGGCACGTAGATTGGCTCCCCCTTCCAGCAGGTGGGTGGCAAAGGAATGACGGAAGGTATGTGGGCTGATGGTCTTGTGGATTTGGGCCATGGCTGCCAATTGCTTGATGAGATGAAATACCATGATGCGTCCAATAGGATGGACACCTCTTCTGACTGTAAGAAATACATAATCTGTATATTTCTGTGGTATCTGCCAGGTGTTGCGGTCTATGAAGTAATGCTGGAGGCATTCTATGGCCCGTTCAGAAAGGGGAACCAGACGTTCCTTTTTTCCTTTGCCCATCACTCTGACAAAACCTTCTTCCCTATACAGATGGGATAACTTCAGGGTACACAGTTCACTGACACGCAGACCGCAGCCGTACAGTACTTCTATCATGGCCAGATTGCGTGCCCCTTCTTTTTTGCTCAGGTCAATGCATGATTCCAACCGGTCTATTTCTTCCACCGACAATACTTCAGGCAAATAGGTACCTGTCTTGGGACGGTCAATGAATATAGACAGGTCAGTGTCTACCATATTTTCCAGCAGCATAAAGCGGTATAGGGAAGATACACCACTCAGAATGCGTGCCTGAGAACGTGCATCTATGCCTAGTTCATATAATGCAGCAGAAAAATCATGTAACTGGTCCATTGTCATGTCCTTGGGATGTACACCCAGCAGGGAAGTATAGTCCAGCAGTTTGTCGGCATCACGCAAATAGGCTTCAACTGTATTCTGTGTATATGACTTCTCCAGACGCAGATAGACGGCATACCGGTCACGCAACTCTTGCCAGGCAGAAGGCCAACGCATGGTTTTCTCTGGCTGCAGTTCCTTTTTTTCTTCTCTTGCTTCCATGATTCATCATAAAATAGCTATCTTTGTCTGACCACAAAAGTAATAAAAAATCTCTTCAGTATGGCAAGCATCCAAATCATCAATGGTCCTAATCTCAATATGCTGGGTGTACGTGAACCCGGTATTTATGGCAACTGTTCCTTTGAATCCTATTTGGAATCATTGCGCCAACGCTTTCCTGACGTCAGTTTCGATTATTTCCAGAGTAATACGGAAGGTTGTCTGATAGACAAGATACAAGAGGCAGGATTCAGTCATGACGGCATCATTCTCAATGCAGGTGCCTATACGCATACCTCTATTGCCCTGCAGGATGCCATACGCTCCATTAAGGCGCCTGTCATAGAAGTACATCTCTCCAATGTTTTCCAACGGGAGGAGTTTCGCCATCACTCGTTTCTGTCGCCAGTATGTATGGGTGTTATCTGTGGATTTGGTATGGACTCTTACCGTCTTGCTACTGAAGCTCTGCTGGAAAAAATATCCTGAGCCTCTACTACGGCCATGAATACCTCCAATGACATAGACAGATATATCTGTAGTCATATAGATGCTGAACATCCTTATCTGCATCAACTCTATCGGGACAGCCATCTTTATCTAGTCCATGGACATATGGTTTCGGGCCATCTTCAGGGTACACTGTTGCGCATGATTGTAAGTATGGTCAAGCCCCGACTTATTTTGGAAACGGGTACCTATACCGGTTATTCGGCTATGAGTATGGCCATGGCATTGGAAGAGGGGTCCACTGTCCTTACCTATGAAATCAATGACGAGATGGAAGATTTCACTCGGCCCCGAATCAATGCCTCGCCTTGGGCCGACAAGATAGATTTCCGCATAGGGGATGTCATGACCGACCTGCCAGAAGACATCTTGCAGGGACAAAGGCCTATTGATATGATTTTTCTGGATGGTAACAAACGGCAATATGCTAACTATTACCATAAACTCTTTCCCCTGCTCCGAAGGGGTGGACTGATGATAGCTGACAATACACTATGGGACGGACATGTGGTTGATGCTGCCTATGACCACGATGCGCAGACTCTTGGCATACGCCAGTTCAACGATATGGTAGCCAGCGATGAACACGCAGAAAAAGTCATCCTTCCTCTACGCGACGGACTGACACTGATAAGGAAAAAGTCCTGAAAACAACTCTCGTCTGCTGTTATTCCATATCATGGCCGTACTTCATCTGGGCATCTGTGAACATATGTCTCAGGCATGAAGGGTCATCCTTGGGACAAATGACGAGAACATTGTCGTTTTCGCATATCAGATAATTGTCCAGCCCCTTGATAAATACCACCTTGTCTTCTGGTACATGAATGATGTTCTGATGGCAGTCATAGAGTGCAGCATTGGCATCGAGCAATACATTCTCATCGGCATTCTTTTGGGACGCACGGTACAGACTGTTCCAATCGCCGATATCGGCCCAACCGAAGGTACATACGTTGATATATACGTTGGGGCAATGCTCCAGTACAAACATATCCAGTTGCAGGAAAACGGTGCGGGAATAATGTTCGTCCACAAATTCCTGAAATTCCTTGTCGGAAATGCCATGGTTGATCTTCTGGAGAAGTTCCCTGACATTAGGGTGTGTCCCAGCATAGTTTTCCAGATAGGTTTGCACATGGCATACAAAGAGTCCGGTACTCCAGAAAAACTCACCGCTTTCACAGAACAAGCGGGCGAAATCCATACTGGGTTTTTCCGTAAAGCTTTTCACGCGGAAGAAATTTCCTTCGCATTGTTGACCTGTCTGAATATAGCCGTAAGTGGTATCAGGCCAAGTGGGTTTTACACCTATGGCTACCAATCCACTGGTGGTATCGGCGAAGTCCAGACAAGAAGAGATTTGTCGGCGAAAATCCTCTTCATTGACAATCAACTGGTCGGCAGGTGTCACCAGTACACTTGCCTGCCTGCAAAGGCGGTAGATATAAGAGCAGGCCAATGCCACTGAAGGGGCAGTACCAAGTGTAGCCGTCTCTCCTATGATGTGATGGACGTCCACAGTAGGTAGTTGTTCATTGACCAAAGACACATATTCGCGGGAAGTGACCAGATAGATATGGTCTTCCGGAATCAATCGGGCTATCCTGGCATAAGTAATCTGTAGCATCGTCTTTCCCATACCCAACAGGTCCAAAAACTGTTTAGGTTTGTTTCTGCGGCTGAATGGCCAAAGGCGATTGCCTACTCCTCCACAAAGGATAATACAAAAGCGTTTGTCGCCGACATGAGTTTCTTGCATAGTGTATTTCGTCTTTATTGTTTATGACAATGCGAAAGTAGACAACTTCCCCTATTTTACAAAACGATTCCTGTAAAAAAAGCAGAGGTGACTTCTAAAAAACATAGATGCTACAATGGCCTTTTCCGTCAATCAGACCTGTAGTAGGGGGATGATAGGGAGGACTTATTGACGGAGTGTCTTACGGAGTTCCCTTGGTGAAAGCCCAGTTTTGCGTTTCACATATTTGCCCAACAATGACAGATTAGGAAATGACAGTACTGCGGCTATTTCCTTGATGGACATATTGGACGTGCGTAGATAGCGTCGGATTTCCTCCATGACAAAGTCTTCTATCCAAGAGGATGCAGTCTTGCCGGAAATGGCTTTGCATACATTAGCCAAATAGCGGGAAGAGATATGCATCTGTTCGGCATATTCGTCAACCGATCTCATCTTGTTACCCTCTTTGCTGATTCTGCGCAGAAAGTCATGGAAAATGATTTCCTTACGGCTGATATCACCAATAGGAATAGAGTTTTCCGACATTTCCTCGTAGAGCAGACTACACAGACTGAGTAGAAGCACTCCTATCAGAGCCTGTATCTTTTCCTTTTTGTAAGGACGGTTGTGGTCGTTAATGAGGAATCGCAGGGCTTCACACAGATGCTGGATAAAGTCCACACTCTCTGGTTGCAGAGTGATATGATTGATTTTTCGGATATAGACAGCATTGTTCCATAGATTGACATTGTTGTGAAGGCAGTCCTGCAGGATGCGGTCGGTAAACGTACATATCTTGCATTCAAAACCAGACGTCATTTTGACATCAGTGATATAGGCTCTTTCAGGACACATCAACAGTTCGTTGGAGGATAAAGAAAGGTGTCGGTTGTCAACGGATAGAGTCATAGTCCCTTTGATACCAAGTACAACAACATGCTTGGGAATTTTGGTATCCTTCAGATGAGCAAAGTCTTTTACATTGTCCAAAATGGAAATGTCTTCATCTTGATAGTCTATCAACAATTCCGTAGGCTGGAGATTCTCCAAGGAAGGAAACAGGTCATCTTTCTCCATATTCAATCAGTATAGTATCTGTCAATGATTGTTGGCTATGCAAAAATAAGATTTATCACTGACATGTCAGCGTCAAGGGGCAGAATAAAATTGAAGAAAGGGAAGGATTATCGCTAAAAATGGGTATTGTACAACCCATGAAAAAGCAGTACTTTTGCATCATAAGAACAAAAGGATTTCCGTCAATGGTCATGACTCTGAAAGAACTGGAAGTAGGCAATAGTGCCCAAATAGTGGAGATAGCAGGCGAAAAAAGTCTGCGACAGCATTTTCTGGACATGGGAATGATTCCGGGTGCGGAAGTCACTCTTGTCAAATATGCTCCTTTAGGTGACCCCATGCAGGTACTTGTCCATGGATATGAACTTACTTTGCGCTTGGCAGATGCAGAAAAGATAACGGTGAAACCTTCTACCGGCCGACAGCTTGCTACACCTTCCCGAAAGGAAAGAAAGGAAAGGAAGAAAGCTGCCCATCCCGGACTGGGAGAGTCGTCACCTGTTTTCCATGATTACAGTCATCAGGGTACTCCCAAGAAACAGCAAGTCTCTTTTGCTCTGGTGGGCAACCAAAATTGTGGCAAGACCACCCTTTTCAATCAACTTACAGGCATGAACAGACATGTGGGAAACTTTCCCGGAGTGACTGTCGATACCAAGAGTGGGTCTGTGAAGGGATATCCCCAGGCTAATGTCACCGATCTGCCAGGCATCTATTCCCTCTCTCCCTATACCCAGGAAGAGATAGTGACCCGTACCTTCATTCTTGATTCGCATCCTGATGCCATCATTAATATTGTTGACGCTACCAATATAGAGCGTAATCTCTATCTGACCATACAACTGATGGAATTGAACATCCCCATGGTGCTGGCTTTGAATATGATGGACGAACTGCACAACAATGGTGGAACGGTCAATATCAATCTTATGGAACAGATGCTGGGTATACCTGTCGTACCTATTTCTGCCATTAGGAATGAAGGAGTGGATGAACTCATGGAGCATGCCATTCATGTGGCCCAATATGAGGAACTGCCTGCCCGACAGGATTTCTGTCATCCGTCAGACCACGGAGGGGCTGTCCATCGCAGTCTGCATGGGGTGATGCATCTTATTGAAGACCATGCCCAAAAAGCACATATCCCTATTCGGTTTGCCGGAAGCAAACTGGTAGAAGGTGATGAGTTGGTGGAGAAAGCCCTCCAGCTCAAAGAACGGGAGAAACAGACCGTGGAACTAATCCTGAGTCAAATGGAAGAAGAACGTGGACTGGATCCTGCCGCAGCCATCGCTGACATGCGTTTCTCCTTTATTGAAAAGGTGTGTCAGGACTGTGTTGTCAAACCGCTGGCCACCAAGGAGCATCTACGCAGTCTGTATATTGACCGTCTCCTGACCGGCAAGCAGACAGCAATGCCTGTCTTCCTGCTCATCATGGCCTTGATATTTTGGTTGACCTTCGACTTGATAGGAGGAAATCTTCAGCAACTGCTTGAAAGGGGCATCGATGATATCACACAGGTTGCCGACCGCTTGCTGACCCAGTGGAACATCCATCACCTTGTCCACGCAATGGTCATTGACGGTATCTTTAACGGGGTGGGTACTGTCCTGAGCTTTCTGCCTGTCATCATTACCTTGTTTTTCTTCCTTTCCCTTTTGGAGGATAGCGGTTACATGGCTCGTATTGCTTTTGTAATGGATAAGGTATTGAGAAAAATCGGACTGTCAGGAAGGTCTATAGTCCCTTTGCTCATAGGTTTCGGATGTAGTGTTCCCAGTATCATGGCCAGTCGTACATTGCCCTCTGTGCGCGACCGTAAACTGACCATCCTGCTTACTCCTTTTATGAGCTGTACAGCTAAACTTCCTATCTATGCCTTCTTTACCGCGGCCTTTTTCCCAGACAAAGGTGCTTGGGTCATGTTGATGCTCTATCTTACCGGTATCCTTACAGGAATAGTCGTTGCCCTTTTTCTGCATCGTGGCAAACTGAAAGGCAAGCCTGTTCCTTTTGTCATGGAACTGCCTAATTACCGTATACCCAGTCTGCAATCTGTAGGACTGCTTATGTGGGAAAAGGGAAAAGATTTTCTTCAAAAAGCTTTTACTGTCATCTTTGTTGCCTCTATGGTGATATGGATGTTGCAGACGTTCAACTGGCAACTGCAGCCAGTAACGGATTCGCATGACAGTATGCTGGCAATGATAGCCGGATGGCTGGTTCCCTTGTTTCAACCCATAGGTTTGGGAGACTGGAGAGTGGTGGTTTCCTTGATATCGGGCTTTCTCGCCAAGGAGAGTGTGGTGTCTTCTCTTACTGTCCTTATCGGAACCGGTATGCAGATGACAGAAGTACTAAGTACTGCGGGTGTGGTAGCCATGTTGGTTTTCTGTCTGCTTTATACCCCCTGTATTGCTGCTGTGGCAACCGTCAGACGTGAGATGGGTACTTATTTTACTCTGCGTATGGTCATTTGGCAATGCCTTGTAGCATGGCTGTGTGCCTGGGCAGCACATACAGCCTTCCTTTTCCTGTTCTGAAAGATATTTCTCTTACCACGAATGAATATACAAAGTATCCTTCTTCTTCTTGCAGTCATTGTATATGCTCTGTACGGCCTACGTAAAAGGTCTGCCAGAAAACGTTCTTGTCATGACTTAGGAGGAGACTGTACCCGATGCAGCCATTCCAATACATGTAAACATATCAGGAATGGCTCCCATTCCTGATATGTTATTAGTTCGCTGTATGCTATCGGAAGGATGATGTCTTTACCACCAGTCTTCTTCCCTGTCTGGATTGGCATAGACCGACCGGGGAACCAGTTCTATGCAGTCTAGAAAGTAGTGGTTTTCGTATGTTTCGCTTGCCAGTTCTTTCACCTTTACCCAGTAATCCTTTTCAGGAGTCATGAATCCCCTGTAGATAATGGTGCGCCGGGCTCTGGCATTAGGGATAGACAGAATGGATCCATTTCCAATATCAGATTTATAGCAACGGGCGCTATGATAAACTCCTTTACGTGAAATCTTTCCAAATCCGAAAGGCATCTTCATGAAACCATGCTGGCGGCATTGCTTGTCCTGCTCTATGGCCACCATCGTATCAGGAAGGAAGGACTGGTATGTATAACTATTATTGTAATCAGGTTCCCATTCAGGAGCCCACATTTTAGTATAGTATTTAATCCCCAGGTCTTCCATAGGTCCGTTCTTGCTGTTGCCCAGATAACAATGGAGGATATTATATAAGTGGCTGATCCTGATTTCCCATTCTCCGGCAAAAGGTACAGGAAGCAGTTTGAACTTGAATTCATCGGGATAAGGATAAACAATTAATTCAGATGTCATATAAAAAAAACCGCCTCCTTTTATCCAATTACTCATGGTTCCAATCATGTTGTCACAGAATCCCGATGGAATCCTATGAGACATGTTGGGCAGGTCGAAGCCATTAGTTGGTCCGACGCTAAGGGCGGTGATTTCTTCCGGAAAGTTCATGAATCCATGATAGCGGATGCGCTGGTTGAGTACTTTTTCAGGCACATCCTTGTCATAGGTCAGTATATGGTTGATGGGGTAGTAGATGCCGTTGGCTGCATACTGCTTGCGCTGGCCGTTGTCAGGCAGGATGAGTGCACCTTCCCTCATGCATGCCAGTTCCTGCCAATGGCCACCACGTGAGGGGTCAAACAGGGAGTGTCTGTTGATATAGACCCCTTCCTTTTCCGGCTGCGGCAGATAGGTGAGCTGGATGAGCCGGTTGGGTTTCCCCATGGTCTGGTAGTAGTAGACGGCATGTGAAGGAGGATTGCCTCCGTCATGAGGTTTGTCGGCAAGTCCTTTTTCATAGAGGTAAGTGTTGGCTCCGTACTCGTTTCTGAGTGTAGCCCAGTTTTTGTACCATTCGAGGAAGGGCAGCAGATGGTAGGAAACGAATTGGTTGACGGCATTGTCGGAGCTGGTGTAGTCCGTGCTGGTGGCATCAGGCGTTATCTCTGCACAGTGTTGGCTGATGGCCTGCAGTATGTCCTGCCAGTTGGTCATGACGTTATCCTCGTCCATTTCAGGTGCAGGGACATTCCATTCCCGCTGGAACACGTCATCGGTTTCAGCGAATACCGTATAGTTGAATAGACGATAGCGGGGATCGTCTTTGTAGGGCCGTATGTAAGAATCATCCTTATAACGGGTCATGCTGTCCGCCCAAGATGTGGTTTCCAGCAGAAGGGAGAAGATGCGCAGATTGTCAGTGGCGGCTATCAGACCGGGAATGGTGGAGGGACCTGGCTGGATGACATGGTCGATGATGTTCACATAGCCGTTGTCAGCCTCTATGTCTTCCCGGGTCAGTCGGCACTGGTCATTGATGCGTATGGTAGCTCCTTCACCGAAGTCACCGCGTTCGAAATAGAGATGCAGTCCGTTGACAGTGGCATCAGGCAGGTAGCCGCTGGGAATATTTCTGGATTTCCAGGCGTCTTCCTTTCCCATGTCGATGATGCCCGAGTTCACTATCTTCCTTACAAGTGTCTGGGGAAGGGTGTCCAGCCGATAGTTGTCCTTACCGTAATAGTTGTCCAGATAGTCTCTGATGGCCTGGTCGGTAGGAACGAAGACGGTAAAAT
This sequence comes from Prevotellaceae bacterium, assembly GCA_022763905.1. Classification (GTDB taxonomy): domain Bacteria; phylum Bacteroidota; class Bacteroidia; order Bacteroidales; family Bacteroidaceae; genus UBA6382. Next base: position 8,894 of record JALERS010000025.1, read on the forward strand.
GTCCATAGATGCCCAGCAGACTGCTGACTGTGGACTGTGAGCGGTCGGAAACCTGACTGACATCCATGAGCTGGGCATAGATGGACAATGACGGACAGGAACGTATATAGTCGGCCACTGTCATGCCCTTGAAGGTATAGATGTCGCTCTTGTCTATCTTGTCATTGCAGGAAAGAAGGCTACATACAAGTAGACATAAACAGATTAGTGTATGAATAAAAAGATATCTAATTTTCATCACAAATAGATATGGTAATGCTTCTTGATTAAGTTACAGATAATAATGTTATAATTGTTGTTTTACGGATTTCACAATTGCTATATATATATATTATTATGGTGTAGGTTATTGTCAGAATCTGCCGTTGTCTTTCAGCAGTGCTTTGATGGTATCCACTTCTTCCTGTGAGAAAGGAGTGCCGTCCATGCGGAGGATATCATGAAACCACAGTTCAGGTTCCTTTTTGTCGGGAAGAGGTTCGCCCCAAGCAAAATTGGTCTGTGTCTTGCCAGCTACAAATCCCCAGTTGATAGCTCCTACCCTGTGTTTCTTGAGGATAGGGAGAACAGTCTGGAAGGTGCTGTTGAACTTGCGGGCCATGTATTCCGTGCAAAGCAATGGACGGTTGGCCATACGCAGGTATTTGATCATCTGCTCCTGGTCAGCTGCATCCTTATAATTATGGTAGGTATTGATGTCATTGTTCTCCAATTGGAAAGCCTGCAGTTTGACGTTTTCAGGTCCCATCTCGCAAATACTGGATGTAATGGGCTGTGAGGGTCTGGCTTCGCGGGCCCATTCATACGTTTTCTTCATGAGGTGATAGGACACAACACCTATATGCTGGGCGCCAGGTTCGTTATAGATGTCCCAAAAGAGTATGCGCTTGTCGTTTCTGAACGAACCGATGACATCCTTAAAGTATCTGCGCAGAAAGCGATAAAGTTGGACAGTATCTTTGCGAAGGCTGAGTGCAGGGTCTTTTACCCAACCAGAGTTATGTACACCCGGCTGAGGTTCTGGTTGCTTACCATAGGAAGACTCAGGCAGCCAGTTGTCATCCAGTAGCACAAAGAAGGGACGGATATGGTGTTTTTCACAAATACCAAGAAAGTGATTCATATTGTTTTTCAGTTCTTGAGGATTGTGTTCCCAAACCACACTGCTAAGGAAAACACGCATGGTATTGAAACCAATTTCTTCTGCCCAGGCCAGTTCCTTGTCAATTTGTACGGGGTCGTAAGTAGCATCACTCCACATCTCTATTTGATTGATAGCAGTGGCAGGATTGTAGTTACAACCCACCAACCATGGCAATTGGGCATACCAGGCATTGGCTTGTTCTTCTGTCCATCGTTTGCCCTTTCTGCCTGCTTCAGCAGTCATAATTACCAGTCCACAGGCCAGAATGGCCAAGATAGTTTTGTTCAAATGCATCTTCATATTTTATTATTGTTTTGTTATGGGTTGATAGGGCGGAATCCGTTATGGAAGGGGATCCAATACATAGATGGTAGGGGAATTGGTATTCATATAGATTCTCCCTTGGTAGACAGCTACGTCTTCAGGTTCTTCCTTGACAATATCTTCCAGGTTCCAGCGGGCTAGGATGGTCCGGCTGTCTGTGTCATAGATACGCATTTTGGCAGGAGTCCGCGTACCTTCTTTGCCGAAGCCGAAGACATAATAGATTTTTCCATCCTTCATGGTTCCGCCTTGAGTGACATAGGCATCAAACTCCATGACAGCCTGGTCCAGTACATCATGGGCAGTGAGTATCACTTCCTTGCCCTCCTTCAGCAGGGGCAGACGGAACTTGGTGGCTACATATTTATTATTATGGAAGGGACCTGTCTCCTTCACGACGGTACGTTTGACAGCAGAAAAAGCCCATAGATGCCGGCGCTCCTTGTCAATGACCCAGTTGGGACATCCCCATATGGTCTGCCAGCCTTTCTGCCGGAAACCACTCTGGTCCATACGGATGGTCTGTACCAGATTTGCCTGGTAGTGACCTTTATGGCAGGTAAAACTCTCCACATAGCAGGCATATTCGTCAGTATCTCCCGGTTTGCCCACAGAGACATACATCACAGGAAGTGAAGAACCCTTGGCTTTCTCTATACCGAAGTTGGCGGTATTACAATGATTGCCTGGCCGGCAGGATGCCAGAGGAAAGGAATCCAGCAACAGTTTTGTACGGTAATCATAAACCCGACAGAATCCTCCGTCCTGCATCACAAAGATTCTGTTCTGGATAATGTCCATGCCTTGAAGAGACTTTTTCTTCAGTCGGGTCTGTTGCATGAAACGGGTTACAGAATAGGGATGACGGGCCGTTGCTGTTGCAAGAGATATTCCCGTCAGTATCAGTAGCAATAGAAGAAAGGATTGTGTGTATCTGCCAGATAGAATCATATTCGTCTACTCTTGTTGTGAAGTTATTGACTCTTTGCCTCTCAGGTTTTCGCTGCATCCAACCGATATCGCATCAGTATTCATAAAAATAATTAATATACTTGCAAATATAATGCTTTTTGATAATTACAGATGGAGCACTACAATAAAAAAACGTAACTTTGCCTTGCCTGTCTGTGAGGGACTCTTATATACAGGGAAATCTCCTGACCGGTATTAGCAAAAACAAACTTATCACAGTTTCTAGAAAGACTATGAAGAAAGTATACCTTTTCTTAGCCGAGGGCTTTGAAGTGTTGGAAGCCATGGCACCAGTAGATATTCTTCGCCGTGCAGGTGTAGAGATAAAGACTATCTCATTGACCAACTCTTTAGAGGTGACCAGTTCCAACGGTATTACCATAAAGGCTGATGCCACTATGGCGGATGAAGATGTACTGGGAGGTGATGCTCTGATACTTCCTGGAGGATATCCTGGATATGAGAATCTGAAGAACAATGAATTTGTAGGTCGCGCCGCACATCTGTATTATGAAACCGGCCGTCTGGTATGTGCCATCTGTGGAGCTCCTATTGTTCTGCAGCATTATGGTATAGGTTGTGGAAAGAAGGTGACAGGACATACCTGTATCAGCCAACAGATGACTTCTTTTGAATATACAGCTCGTCCTGTTGAGCATGACGGATGTCTGCTGACAGCTATCGGAGCAGGTCATGCCGTAGATTTCGGTTTTGCCATTTTGGAGGCTCTCTGCGGTCCTGAAGCTGTGGCAAAAGTGAAACCGGGAATGGAACTGGCCTGACAGGAACACTCCTGTCAATGCAGGTTTTTTGACGGCCTGTTCCTCAGATTCTAAAAAAAAGATTTACTTTTGCATGTTATACATCTACATGAATTTATGGACAAATTAAGTTATTCATTTGGTTTGGCCATCGGTACCCAGCTCATGGACATGGGAGCCGAAGCCATCAATGTTGAAGATTTCAGTCAGGCGTTGAAAGACGTCTTTACAGGTCAGCCGTTGGCAGTGAAGCCTGAGGAAGCACAGAATATGGTCTCTTCTTTCTTGCATGAGCAGGAAATTGCCAAACGAAAGGAGATGGAAGAGAAGGGGCTTAAAGCCAGGTCGGAGGGAGAATCCTTCCTTCGCGACAATGGTAAGCGTCCTGGTATCATTACCACAGCCAGCGGTCTGCAATATGAGATATTGGAAGAAGGAAACGGCAAGCATCCTAAAGCTACCGATAGTGTGAAATGCCATTATGAAGGACGTCTTATTGACGGCACAGTCTTCGACAGCAGTATACGCAGGGGAGAGCCGGCAGTATTCCCACTCAATGGGGTTATCTCTGGTTGGACAGAAGGAGTACAACTGATGGCCGAAGGTGCCAAGTACCGTTTCTACATTCCTTATCAGTTGGCTTATGGAGCCAACGGGGCAGGTTCATCCATTCCTCCGTATGCAGCCTTGATATTCGATATAGAACTGATAGCAGTCATGTAATCAACGACAATAACAAAACACAAATAACAATCAAACAACACACATGAAAAAATTATTTTTTGGAGTCGCTGTAGCCGTATTGGCTCTCGCCTCATGTAAGAAGTCAACTCCTACTGCATCTTTAAAGACTGACGTGGATACCATCAGTTATGAACTGGGTATGGTCAACTCCAGTGGTCTGAAAATGTATCTGTCAGAGCGTCTGGGTGTAGACACTACCTATATGGATGAGTTCTACAAAGGTATGCTGGAGGCTGCTCAGGCTGGTGAAAACAAAAAGAAAGCTGCTTATTTTGCAGGTATCCAGATTGGACAGCAGCTGGGCGGACAAATGTATAAGGGTATGAACTATCAACTTTTCGGAGATGACAGTACCCAGACCATCAGCATGAGGAATATGCTGAGCGGATTCATTGACGCTACAGAAGGCAAGGCTAAAATGGATATGGAGAAGGTACGCAACGAGATTCAGAGCCGCATCAATACCTTCCGTGACAAGAACCTTTCCAAAATCTATGCTGACAACAAGGCTGAAGGAGAGAAATTCCTGGCAGAAAACAAGAAGAAAGAAGGTGTAGCTGAACTTCCTGGCGGTGTACAGTACAAGGTCATCAAGAAAGGTGAAGGTCCTATTCCTGCTGACTCCTCAAGGGTAGAAGTAAGCTATGAAGGCCGTACTATCAAAGGTCAGATTTTCGACAGTTCTTACAAAAACAACAATGGCAAGCCCATTGAGGTAAATGTCAAGGATATGATTCCCGGATGGATCGATGCTCTGACCCATATGCCTGTAGGTTCTGTATGGGAAATCTATATTCCTCAGGAAAAAGCTTATGGCAACCGTGAGGCTGGTGAATTGATCAAACCGTTCTCTACTCTTGTCTTTAAACTTGAACTAGTCAGCATCAAGAAATAATATCACTCCATGAAAATACGCATTCTTTTTACTTTGGCACTTGCTCTGTGCCTCTCTGCTCATGCTACAGCTGCTTCCAAGAAGAAGACTTCTAAAAAAGCAGCCAAGGAAGTAAAGGCAGAAGCAGCAAAACCTGATACTGTCAGCACCAAAGATTTCAGTTTTGCAATGGGTGCTGCCCAAACCAAAGGACTGAAAACCTTCCTTCAGATTAATGCTGGCATTGATACTGCCCAGTACATGAATGACTTCATCCGTGGTCTCAAGGATATGGCTTCCAAACTGGAAGATCCTTCCATGAAGGCATATGCCATGGGAACACAGATTGCCCAGCAGGTTTTCCTGGACTTTTCCAAGCGCCTCAATCAGGAAATTACCGGTAAGGACACTACCTTCATTGATCTTGAACTGTACAAGAAAGGCTTCATCGCCGCCCTTGAGAACAAGGACCTTCCTTATACTACAGACTCTGCAGGCCATATCGTAGAAAAGCAAATGGCTTTCTATCACAAGGAACGTCTGGAAAAAGAGTTCGGTCAGAACCGTAAGGATGGTGAAGACTTCCTGGCAGAAAATGCCAAACTGAAAGATGTGAAGACTACTGCCAGCGGTTTGCAGTACAAAGTGATTACCCAGGGCAATGGTCCTATCCCTGCCAAGGATGCCACTGTCAAGGTAAACTACAAAGGTACTTTGATTGACGGAACCGTATTTGATACCACTGAGGGCAAGTCTCCTTTCCAGACCAATGTCAATCATGTTATCAAGGGTTGGACAGAAGCCCTTACCATGATGCCCGTAGGTTCTAAGTGGGAAGTATACATTCCTTATCAGTTGGCTTATGGTGAACGTGAAGCCGGCAAGATCAAACCTTTCTCTGCTTTGATTTTCACTATCGAACTGTTGGAAATTGTAGATACTACCCAAGCTGCGAAAAAGAAATAATAGTTTGTTGAGGCTTTAAGCCTTTATCCCCTCTACCAACGCATCTGGAAGAATTCCTTCTTGATGCGTTGGTTTTTTTAAAGAAGGAGAGGAGTCCTACTCCAGAGAAGGTTTCAAGATATTTCAGGGTTCAGTAGAAAACAAGGGGGGCTCGAGGGGCTATGGAATGAAAAGGAAGAGTTACTTGTAGACGGGCCTGCCAGTATGGCTGTCCGGTACAAATTGATTTGTATGGATGCATGGCATTACTTGAGAACAGAAGGTAGGTCATCCTTCCCCATCAAGATGCAAAAAATGCCCTTTTTGAACCCATACCCCCTCGATTTAGGGTCTGAATAGGGAATGCAAAAGCCCTGAGTTGGATGATACAGGACTTTAGCGGGATATTTGTACTATCGGGAATTTTACCGGACAGCTATAATTCAGAAAGGGAAGGAAAGGTCAGAGGGAGGCTGCAGATGTACGAATCTGGTTCATGTAGTACTTTCTGACATCCTTCCAATGATAGTAGGGCCAAATGTCGGTCTTGACAGGAATGTGTTTTTCCTTTTCCTGCAGAAGGAATTTCACGAGGATGTCATTGCTTTTGTCCTTGCGGTAGAAGATTATCTGTATATTGCCTGCCATGGGAACGATATTGCAGGCAGAGAAATGCCGGTAAGATTCTTCCCAGTTGCTGACAGGAAAATCAGTACACCCGTCCAGTTGTAATATATAGGCCAGGGGAAATACTTGGGTATCATGACCGAATCGTAGTGAGGCACCGCTTGTCTGTTCCTGTATGACGATATCGGCCCAAGTAATAATATTCTTCAGAGTAGCATAGATTCTTTTATAGATGGGTTCGGAACCGGGCAGGACACCAGTGCGTTCCATCCAGTTGATATTAATGGACTTGAAATAGGTGAACAATTCTTCAGGTGTAAAGATATTGAAATCCAATCCTAATTCAGGCAGGCAAGCCATGTCTCTGTATATTTCAAATAAAGAATAGGCTATCTTACTGTGATTCTGTTTGTGCCGCGTTACATAGGCAGGGTCCTTGAATATACGTTGGGAGATATTGATGGTTGCCTTGAGAGAATCCTGCATTTTGAGGGCGAGTTTGTTGATGGCTTTCTGTTGTGGAGTACGTTTGACGCTGTCCGTATTGGGTTTCATGAAGTAGGCATCCTCTTTGGTGGTACGTTGCCTGATATCCAGTTGGGGATTCAGGCGTTTCAGTTCCGCACAGAAATGCTCCATACTGGCTTTTGTACGGGGTACAACAGTAGACCGTGCGTCAACAAAGTGGCCGTTGGCAAATACTTCCGGGAAATTGCAGAACATACGATGGGCTATCTGTTCATGCTGTTCTCCTCCCAAACGGGTCAGCATACCGCTCTTGCCTTTGGAAGCAGCATAGGCAATTCGCAGTTTTGGCAGGAGCTGTTGACCAAGTTCGGTGAGAGCATCATCCTTTTTTGCTTTTTCCAGAAAGTCAATGAGGTGATGATAAGGCTTGTTGGAAGTGAGGAAACGGGAACCATGTCGGCCATAATGACTGATATAGAAAGGTTGATAACCCTCGGGAGCAGGAGTGAGGGCATCAGTGCCACCATAATAGGAAACATAATTGCCACGAGCAATACTGTCAACAATCTGTAAAGCTTCAGTTTGATTCAGCTGTGCCTTCAAGCATAGGGATGCGAACAGGCAGACAAGCAGAAAATAAATACGGAAGGATTTCATAAGGATAATAAGGGAATAATAATGGTATTCTTTCCAAAGGTATCCATAAATATTTGAATGTCAACTTTTGGCGGTAAGAAAATTATCAAGGAGCCAACGATTTAATTTTTTTTCGGAAAAGAAGAAAGAATGACGTTCAATATTTATATAACTTTGTAAGTCTTATAGTTGATGGCTATTGTCTTATGACAGGCAGTTCCTACTTTAGAAGCAGGTTTTTCTGTTCCATGCTGTTACTACTCCTGTTTGTGTCCTATCAGGCAGGTATAGTATTATTTACTCATGTGCATTATGTAAATGGGGTGAGTGTAGCTCATACCCACCCCTTCAAGGCTCATACCCATGAGCATAATCTGGAAGAATATCTGCTGATTCAGCAACTGGGGCATATCCAGATGCTGGAAGCAAACAGTCAGCCGCTATTGGAGGAACCGCCAACCTGTTTTGTGGATATAGCTTGCCCAGTCATTGAAGAAAAACCAGTGAAAGCATTTGTACGGTTTTTCTCTCTACGGGCTCCCCCTTTGTATGTTTTCTGAAAGACTCCTATGGGCACCATAAGGAGATACAAGTGCCTGTAGGTAATGTGTATGCATTGTTGCTGGCAATCAGTATAGAAATGGACTGATGCCAGTTATATTCCACTTATATCAGAAAATGACCCATGAAAAGCATGATAATATTCATGATGTCCTTGCTATATCTGTCGGTTGGGGCATCATTAGCAGCACGGGCTGCATCACCGGTACGGATTGTCGGACAGATAGTAGAAAAGGGAACAGATAATGCCGTCCCCTATGCCAGTATCGCCATCAAGGGTACTGATGAATTGATTACAGCTGATGAAGAAGGCCGTTTTGAATGGACAACTCATCAGAGGGGCCGCCTTGTTGTAAGAATCCAAGCCATGGGCTACGTGGCAAAGGAACAGACCTTTATGGTTTCCCCCAATGGGATGCAACCTTTGCGGATAGCCTTGGAGCGTGAACAATATGATATGGAAGAGGTAGTAGTATCAGCCAGTCGTAACGAAGTGAAGCGCAGTGAAGCTCCTGTCATTGTAAATGTATTGAATGCGAAACTGTTTGAAACAGTCAACAGTACAGATCTGGCCAAGTCGCTTCCTTACCAGTCGGGAGTGAGGGTGGAAAACAACTGTCAGAACTGTGGTTTTCCACAAGTACGCATCAATGGACTGGAAGGTCCCTATTCGCAGATACTTATTAACAGCCGCCCCGTAGTAAGTGCCCTTTCCGGTGTATACGGATTGGAGCAGATTCCTGTCAATATGATAGAAAGGGTAGAGGTGGTGAGAGGAGGTGGTTCTGCCCTTTTTGGAGCCAATGCGGTAGGTGGAACCATCAATGTCATTACCCGTGACCCTGTATCCAATTCGTTTCAGGCTACTTCTACCATGAATTGTATGGAAGGAGGTACATGGGAACAATATATGGGAGCCAACGCATCGCTAGTCTCTTCAGACAATACCTATGGACTGGCACTCTATGAATCATATCGTAACCGTAATGCTTATGATCGAAATAATGACGGTTTCTCAGAGTTAGGCAAACTCAACATGCATTCATTCGGATTGCGTGGATACTATCGTCCTGTGTCTTTCCGACGATTGGGAATAGAATTCCATAGTACAGATGAACAGAGAAGAGGCGGCAACAAGATGAAGTTGCAACCGCATGAGACGGATATCACGGAACAGACGCATCATGTAATCAACAGCGGTGGGATGAATTACGATTTCTATTGGAAGGAATACCGGCACAAGATGTCTTTCTATGCATCGATACAACATATTGACCGCAGTAGTTATTATGGTGCACAGCAGGATCCTAATGCCTATGGCAAGACCAGGGATTTGACATGGGTAGCAGGTGCTCTCTATACAGGTCAACTGGAGAAGGTATTCTTTGCTCCGTCAACACTGACTGCCGGCTTGGAATATCAGGACAATTCACTCCATGATGTGATGACAGGGTATCAGAGGGATATGCATCAGCAGGTGAAAATAGCGGGAGGTTTTCTCCAAAACGAATGGAAATGGGATAGCTTCTCGTTGATGGCAGGAGGAAGACTGGACAAGCATAACCTGATAGACTATCCTATTTTTAGTCCTCGTCTGAATCTGTTGTACAGACCCCATTCCAACTTACAGAGCAGAATTACGTGGTCTACTGGTTTTCGCGCTCCTCAGGCTTATGACGAAGACCTACACGTGACGGCTGTAGGAGGAGAAGGAGTGCTGATCAAACTGGCAGACGGACTGAAACCAGAGAAGTCCAATAGCTTCAGCGGAAGCATTGACCTTTCCGGGAAAATGGGACACTTCCGTTCTAACCTCTTGATAGAGGCTTTCTATACCCGCTTAGGGGGAGTGTTCCATCTAACAGATATAGGTTATGATGAACAGGGAAACCGTGTCATGCAACGTCAGAATGGAGATGCCGCAGAAGTCTATGGTATCAATCTGGACGGAAAGATAGCCCATGGAAACAATTATTCTCTTCAGGTAGGAGTGACCTACCAGCGAAGCAGATACACGGTTCCTACTGTATGGAGCGACAATCCACAAGTAGAGAAGATTAGGAAGATGCCTCGTACCCCCGACCTTTATGGCTATTTTACGCTGAACTGGAAACCGGCTGCGCCTTGGGACATCTCTTTCTCAGGTGTCTATACAGGAAGTATGAATGTGCCTCATATAGCTCCCACCGATGTACCGGTAGGATATGAATACCAGTATATTGCGCAGGACGAGATGGTGCATACTCCTGACTTCATGGAATTGAACATGAAAGCAGGTTATACATTCTCCTGTAAAGGGAAATTGCAATTACAATTGAATGGAGGTATCCAAAACCTTTTCAATGTATTTCAGAAGGATTTGGACAAAGGTACTTATCGGGATTCCGGTTTCTTCTATGGACCTGTCCAGCCCCGTACATTCTATGTAGGACTAAAGATATTGGGCAAGTAAAGAGGGGGAGTCAATGCCTGAAATGCTTCCCGATGACAGGCAACTGGGAAAGCGGAAGGTCATGCCATATGATGTGGCCTACAAAGAGCAGGATAAGCATGGTGTTGGCCATGAGACGCAGATAAAGTGGCCAGGATGAAGGAAGAAGATACATGATGGCTGTGAAAGATGCAGCTATCACCACATAGACGGATATACTCTTCAGCGGATACCGGATAGGATAATTCTTCTGTCCTACCCAATAGGAGAGTAACATGGCTGTGCCATATCCTGCCACTCCGCCCCAGGCACAGGCCATGTATCCGTATCGGGGAATGAAAAGAACATTGACCAATATGAGTACCAGACATCCCGCACCGGAAAACCATGCTCCCCAAATGGTACGGTCAATGAGTTTGTACCAGAAGGAAAGATTGAAATAGATGCCCATCATGATTTCCGCAGCCATCACCACAGGTACAACGGAGAGTCCTTCCCAATAGTCTTTACCGAGAATGTACTTGATGACATCCAGATAACCACATACGATGAGGAATGCCAACAGGGTGAAGATGATAAAGTACTTCATGGCTGTAGCGTAGGTGGTACGGTTGTCTTTGTCATTGGCTTTGCCAAAGACAAAGGGTTCATAGGCATACCGGAAGGCTTGGGTAATCATGGCCATAATCATGGCTATCTTCGTACAGGCACCATAGATGCCCAGTTCTATCTGTCCTTGATGGGTATTTCTCAACAGAGGATAGATAATCTTGTCGGCTGTTTGGTTGAGGATGCCAGTTATGCCGAGCAGGAGGATAGGCCATGCATAGGAGAGCATGCGTCGTGCCAGTTGCTTGTTGAATACATAGGGAAAGCCTGTCAGTTCCTTATAGAAGAAGAAAGTGAGACCTACCGAGCATACCAGATTAATGGCAAAGGCATAGCCTACATCTATACGGATGATGTTCCATGCGGGCAGTACAATGAAGAAGAGGAGATTGAGTGCGATATTGACCAGTATGTAGGACAGTTTCAGTATGGCAAACTTGATGGCCTTCTGTTGGTATCTCAGGTAGGCGAAAGGAATGCACTGAAAGGCGTCAAAGGCTACGCAGGCAAAAATCATTACCATATAGGAAGGATGGTCGGCATATCCCAGCAAGGAGGCAAGTGGCTGATAGAACAGGGCAAGCAGTATCAGATAGAGGATGCCGATGCCTCCCACGAGTAGAAGAGTAGTGGAATAGATCTCCTGTGGTTTAGCATTCTCCTTGCTAGAAAAACGGAAGAAGGAGGTTTCCATACCGAATGTGAGCAGGATCAAAAGTAGAGCCGTATAGGCATACAGGTTGGTGATAATACCATAACCTCCCGACTGGGCAGAAAGTTGGGCGGTATAAAGAGGTACAAGCAGATAGTTCAGAAAACGACCTATGATGCTGCTCAACCCATAGATGGCGGTATCTTTCGCCAATGATTTCAGACTGGCCATGATTATATCAACTGAAGAACATATAACACAACAGGACTGCGGCAACAGAACCGCTGATATCGGCAATAAGGCCGCAAGGTACGGCATGACGGGTCTTGCTGATGTTCACGCTGCCGAAGTAGACGGCCAAGATATAGAAAGTGGTGTCGGTACTGCCTTGTAGCAGGCAGGAAAGATGTCCTACAAAGGAGTCGGCACCATAGATGGTCATTTCGTCTACCATCATACCTCTGGAACCACTACCGCTCAAAGGTTTCATCAAAGCTGTAGGAAGAGCATCTACCCATTCGGCAGGTATGCCTGTGAGCATGACAAGATGGCGCATACCGGTTACCATCCAGTCCATGGCACCTGAAGCACGGAATACACCTATCGCTACCAGTATGGCTACCAGATAGGGAATGATGCGTACAGCAGTGGTGAATCCCTCTTTGGCACCATCTACAAAGGCATTGTATACATTGATTTTTTTGCGGCATCCCGCCCAAAGGAATCCGATGATGATGACAAACAACAAGATATTGGCGGCATTGGTGGCTACTCTTCCCATGGTTTCCCTGTCCATTTGGGAGAAGACGGTAACGATGATACCCAGAAAGGCCATGACAGATATCAGTCCCATCAGGAGGGTCTTGTTGAGCAGGGAGATGTGTTGCATGATAGCGGTGACTACAATACCCACGATGGTAGCAAAGCTGGTAGCCAGCAGAATAGGAACAAATACATCCGTGGGCTGTGCTGCTCCCAGTTGGGCACGATATACCATCACACCGACAGGGATGAGGCAAAGTCCGCTCGTATTGAGTACGAGAAACATAATCATGGGGTTGGATGCCGTGTCCTTCTGGGTATTAAGGGTCTGCAGTTCGTTCATGGCTTTCAGTCCTAAGGGAGTAGCTGCATTGTCAAGCCCCAGCATATTGGCTGCGAAATTCATGAAAATGTTTCCGAAGACAGGATGATTCTTGGGAATATCAGGAAAGAGTTTGGTGAAGAAGGGACTCAGCCATCGGGAAAAGGTATTAATGATGCCTCCACGTTCTCCTATTTTCATGATGCCCAGCCAGAAGGCGAGGACTCCTGTCAGTCCCAATGATATCTCAAATGCAGTCTTGGCGCTTTCGAAGGTACTGTTCATCATGGAGGGAAACACTTCGGTGTCTCCAAAGAGTAGCATTTTGGCTGCGCCTACGATGAATGCGATAAAGAAAAAAGCTATCCAGATATAGTTCAGTGCCATATGTAGGGAATGTGTAGGGGTTAGGATGAGAATGTATGGAAGAATGAGGTTAGGTATAGACCAACATGGAGAGCCGTTCCGGCCGGAATATCTCCTGGGCTGTATTCAGCAGGTCTGTTGCGGTGAGTTCCATGATGGCTTTGCAGGAGGCCTCAATATCCCTGTGCTTGCCGGTACGGGCATAGAATTTACCCAAAGCCAAGGCATAATTTTCAAAGTTGTCGCTGGCCAGATGCATCTGACCCGTCATCTGTCGTTTGGCTCTTGCCAGTTGGGATTCTCCCAGAGGTTTGTCGGTCAGTCGGTCCAGTTGGTTGAGGATAAGCCTATGACATTTGGAGACATCGTTCTCGTCACAACCAAAATAGATGGACCATATGCCGGCTTCTGTATAGTTGAAGACGGTGCTTTCGGCAGTATAGACCAGTCCGTGCTTTTCACGCAAGGCAATATTCAGCAGGGAGTTCATACCAGGTCCTCCGAGGATATTGTTAAGCAGAGCCAAGGCAAACCTCTTAGGGTGTTGGCTTCCGTAGACCCTGTTTCCCAAGAGAACATGAGCCTGATGGGTATGGTGGGTACAATGTCTTTCTTCCTGTATGTATTCGGGCAAGGGCAAGGTATGCTTGTCAATTGTAGCAGAAGAAAGGTCGGCTGTCAGCCGGGTAGCCATCTTTACTATATGCTGGAAGTCTACATTGCCGTAGACAAAGAAGGTGACATTGGCAGGAATGTAGTGATGGGAGGTGAAGCGTTGGGCATCATGTGTGCGATACTCTCTCAGTCGTTTTTCATTTCCCAGAATATTCCTTCCCAGCCCGTGTCCGCGGAAAACCATTTCTTCAAATTCATCATAGATGAGTTCAGCGGGTGAATCATTGTAGCAGTCTATTTCTCCGATGATGACTTCTGTCTCCTTTTCCAGTTCCTGCTGGGGGAAGGTAGAGTGGAATACGATATCGAAAAGAAGGTCAGCTGCACGGTCGAAGTAGACTTTCTGTATGGTGGCGTAATAGACGGTTTCTTCCTTGTTGGTATAGGCATTGAGGTCACCGCCTACACTTTCCAGCCTGTTACGGATATGATAAGCCTTCCGATGGGTGGTACCCTTGAAGGATGTATGTTCGCAGAAATGAGCCAATCCGGCATCATCAGTATCTTCGTCCTTGGTACCGGCATCCACGAATAGGCCACAATAGACTATGTCGGTAGGAGACGGCTCATGGATGATGCGTAACCCATTGCTGAGTGTAATGGCATGGAATGCAGTCATAATTACCTGCAAAATTACAACAAAATGTCTATACGCCGATACAAAGGTTTTCCTTTTTATGTATCGGCGCAACAGGTCAATGGAGGTTAGGACAGGTCTTTACCACCAGTCTTCCCTCTTGTCAGGATTAGCATAGACCGACCGTGGAACCAGTTCTATGAGATTTAAATGACAGAAGGAGCCTTCTATCTTGTGGAATGGACTTTGTCTTATTGATATCCGTTCTCCAACAGCGCAAGCACATATCTTTGTTGGGTCCAACAAAACTCCTGGGCTTGGCATGAGCGTTTTGTCAACAATATTAGGAGGGTCTTGTTGGCAGGTGTCTGTTGATTCAATATGACTTCTGCCAAGCTGTCTGCTGTTTCAGTTGATGAAGAGAAAAAGAGTCCGTTGAAATAAGGAAAAGACTCCTTTGGGAAATGAAGTTGATTGACTGGCCCAAGTATTCGTCGGTGCTATGAAAAAGAGTCGTCGGTGCTTTCCAAAAGAATCGACGATTCTAAAAGGAAGCAGTCAATATACTCTCAGATATCACTTAACTGTTATGCATCGTGAAATAATAATACGTGACCAAAACATAGTAAAATCATAGTTTTTCCACTGGGCTTTCGTGAAGCTTTCTCTCTGTTGCATTTCTGTCTCTGTGGATTCATCTGGAGCAACACAATGGAGTTGGGAGGATTCGGAAAAAATACTTGTTTGGCCGATGAGAGCCTCTATAACCTTCTCTCCACTCAATTTGGCTCAGTAGATAATGGGGGGACACTCGTTGAGAACGGAGAAGATATTTGTCGGAAAGACCTCTTCTGACTTCCCGGAAGATATCAACAGAGAGGATGCAGTCACTCTTACATCTGTCTCTTGCGTTCAGCCTAGGCTGAACGCGGCTCAGTAGAAATTGAGTGGGGATTGTATTGAATAATTTTGGCTCAGTAGATAATGGGGGACACTCGTTGAGAACGGAGAAGATATTTGTCGGAAAGACCTC
>JALERS010000076.1 GCA_022763905.1 Prevotellaceae bacterium
ATCTGTGTGGGACATACTTTTATCGGGAAAAAATGGCTCTGAATGGAATTCCTTTCAGAGGCGTGTGGTCTTGGATACGCTCTGGCAGGAAAAAGTCAGCTTTATTCCATGTTTCTACCTATTATATATATAAGGGCACAGTTCTCATACAACATACTCTGATCCTTCAGTTGATTGACTGGCCCAAGTATTCATGGTGCTCTGCAAAAGAGTCGTCGGTGCTTTCCAAAAGAATCGTCGATTCTCAGCAAAAGAATCGTCGGTGCTTTTTAAAAGAATCGACGGTGCTCAGCAATAGAAGCGACGATGCTAAGAGGAAGCAGTCAATATACTCTCAGAAATCACTTATATTGGGGTCTCTCCCCAGCCTTCTCCTAATGGGAAGGAAGAAAATCACCTTTTGAAACCTCCTTGAACCCAAGGCTCCCCGAAGGAGTCTTCCCTTTTGTCAGATAGGTCAGACCATCCATGGAGTTTTATTACGCCATTATCGGTGTAGGTCTCTTCTATGCCTCTAGCGATACTTGAAATGATCTAGCCTCCCTACAAAATATCTACTGATCCGTTTTTCTCATTATTGACTCCTAGTTCTTTGGGGCAATGTTATTTCTCTGCAATGATTAACAGAAAGAATTAGAAGAAAGTATAATAGTCTGATTTATGTGCTACTATGTTTTGGTTGAATGATCTGCGAGATTGTAGTAACAATCTTTTCTGCCAATATCATAATAAGATGCCCGAGAATCAGACATATTGTAATGGTGAATACAATATAGATGCATCCTGTTAACAATTGTCCATTAGCAATACTTACTAGCCATTGGTAAAAAGGTTCTTGAATGCCATCGGTAATCAGATATATGAATAGGGTGGGTCTTAATATGAAATTTATCCTTTTGTTGCTCCTGGCCTTCATGTTTTTCACCCCATAGAACAAGGAAATGGACATTATCATTAACAAGGGGGTATTGTAGTTCAAGAATCTAAAAAGGTAACTATGGAAATATCTGTTGCAGAAAAGCATAGCGGTCAATTGTAATGCAAAGCATGCAACAAACAATGTAAAAGCCCATCGTCTGCTGATGTCAAAATTATACATACTGCAATACTTGCCAACGAGAAAAACAGTGAACAGACCTATGAAATTGGAGCCTCCGTTGGGCTGTAATCTGATAAATGATAGGATATTATAAGCTAATAGCAACAATATTATCAATTGAAATTGCGGTTTTGATATTTCTCGTATACCATTATTAATGATGGGGGATATCACTAGTATCAGCATATAATAAGTCATAAACCACCAAGTGAACTTGCTGACAGGTATGAAAGAATAAATAATTTGTGTGGGTTTAACAGGAAATCCAAACAGATATTTCAAAACTGTTATCAACAAAGCTGTCAGAATAAGACATGTTTCTAATGTCATGAATTTCTTCAAAGAAAAATTCATGCCAAAATAACCTGTAATAAACATGAAACAATAGGTAGCCGGTGCAAACAAAGAGGTTAGTGCCAATGCCATATTCCCATTGGGAAAACATCCTTCACTTATACAAGTTGTTGACTCCATGTCTTTTAATCCGAATCCATATATCAAAATATGCCAACCCAAAATAGCAACCATCAATACAAGGCGTAGGATTTCAATATTGGAATTACGTACTTTCATGAGAAATTATTCTTTCGTATGTTGTAAAACATATAGGTATCTTGTTTACAAAGATAAAATAAACTATTTGATATGGATGAATAGAAGTGGCCAAATTCTTCCTGATGAGGAGGGGATGGTGGAAAGGCTTACTGAAGCTCATCGGCTTTAGCCGATAATAATACACCCGCTCATCTATACAAGGACCACAAAAGGTATTGTAAGGATGAGCGGGATGCTGTTAGTCTTACGACGAAATATCTGGAAGGGTTTACAGTTTCAATTCATCCGGCAGTTGCGGCATGGCACCACTCTGCGTGCAGACATATGCACTGACTTTCACCGCCTGCTGATGGGCTTCAGTGATAGACATTCCTTTCAGGATACCGGCACAGAAGGTTCCAGTAAAGCTGTCACCTGCACCAACAGTATCAGTTACAGCTACTTTTGGTGTTTTTTGGTAAGACATGAAACCAGGAGCAAACACATAACTACCATTAACTCCGCATGT
>JALERS010000116.1 GCA_022763905.1 Prevotellaceae bacterium
TCGTTCCTTCGATAAGACAGATGGATGGAGCCGTTTTCAAGAGCGTATATCATTTCTGACGATAGTACCTTTCTGCATGACAAATAGAAGATTGAGGTTTCTGTCATAAATAACGATATTGGCATCATATCCTTTGCGAATAATTCCCACATGGTGGTCTTCTCCCATGATTCTTGCAGGAGTTTCAGCACTCATGCGAATGGCATCTGCCAATGGGATACCGGCTTTCTCTACCGCTACCTTGATAAGACGGTCGGATGTTGCCACACTGCCAGCGAGGGCTGAACGGTCCGATAGTTTGCACACACCGTCTTCAATGATGACACGCGGGTCGAAGGCCTGCGGATTATCGCAGTCTGTGCATGCAAGGGCGTCGGTGATGAGGGCTGTCTTTTCTACCCCTTTAATCATGTAAATCATTTTCAGGATGACAGGTGGTACATGGATACCGTCAAAGATGACTTCCACTGTCATGTCGGGAATGGCATAGATACTTTCTACAGTGCCTTCATGCTTGTATTCCCTTACCTTGTGGAATCCTGTCATGGCATTGTAAAAATGGGTGGCATGAGTGAATCCTGCTTCAAAGGCGTTGCTGACGTCCATGTATTCTGCTTTGGTGTGAGCAATTGCAGGCAGGATACCGTGGTTCACACAGTATCTGCCAAATGCTTCCGAACCACGTAGTTCGGGAGCTTCGTCCCATCGTTTTAGACATTGAGTACTATTGATAATCATCTCATAGTCATCCTTGATGGGAGGTGTGATATATTCAGGCATCTGTCCTCCTGCCTGTTCCTTGTTGAAATATGGGCCTTCCAAATGCAGTCCCAAGATAGGCGTCAGAGGGTCTTCCATCAAAGTTTCAGTTGTTTGTATAGCATCCATAATCATCGGAACACTAGAAGAGGAAAGGGTAGGGTAGATAGATGTGGTTCCGTGCATCAAGTGGGTGTTGATGGCAGTCTTAAAGGCTTGTATGGTACCTTCCATGAAATCGCTACCACCTCCTCCGTGGACGTGCATCTCTATAGCCCCTGGGACGATATCTCCTCCTTGGGCATCAATAATGGTTACATTGCAGGATTCAGGTGTGTTTTCGGACTTGGAGACTTCCAGGATTTTAGTTCCTTCAACCAAGAGGCTGCCTCCTCTCAACCATCCTTGCGAGGTCAAGATACGTCCGTTGATGATTTGGATGATGTTCTGTGACATTTGGGACTTGATTGAATTACAAAAGTAGTTTTTTTTTCCGTGAAACTGAAATTCCAGGTTGTTTTTTTGATTTTTTTGTTAGAGAAGATAGTTGGTGTGTCGTTTCCCTATCTGGGAATGTAGTATCTTTGCCTGCAGAAAGAATGTAAGTAGCAGATGAAGAAATGCAGGTTGGCTCAGGCTACTGTTGAAAGTCTGACCGTGTGTCCCTTTTCAGCAGTTTTTTGGGTGGTAGTATGTTGGTTGTTGCCAAGTGTCGCCTGTCCCCAAACTATTATTCCTTTGGATGGTAAAAACAAGTTGGGTTCTGTTTCCTCTACAGAGAAGCCTGACCGCTACACGCAGGCAGATACCTTGTGTTATCAACGGTGGGTGGGTAAGGCCTACATAGCCTTGCAGAAAGACTCTTTTCCACAGGCCAAGTCCTTCTTTGAGAAAGCTTTACAGGCGGCACCACGTATGCAGAGCAATGTGGAAATATTGTTTGAATTGGGCCAATTGGAAGAGAGGGAAAATCGTTTTGACAAGGCGATGGAGTATTATACCCGTTCCTTGCACAAAAATCCTCGTTACGTCAAGTCGTTGATGCGTCGTGGTGGCATGTATCTCTTGCTGAAGGATTTCAAGCGTGCAGTGGACGATTTCAGTTCTGTGCTTTATGTTGAGGCACATCATATGGATGCTCTTTTTTTTAGAGGGTGTGCCTATGCCCGTTGTGGTTGGGTAGACCAGGCGGAGGCTGATTTTTCTGCCATTCTCCAACTGGCACCATTAGACCCGCGTACTCATTTCAGTTTAGCATTATTGGACTTGCAGAGGCATCGGCCTTATGATGCTTGGGTGAGGATGAATGGTTTGGTGAGCCGTTGTCCAAATGATAGCCGATACTATGCCACCCGCGCAGATGCTGCAGAAGCAATGGATAGCATTGTATTGGCTTATCGGGACTGGAACAGTGCCATTCTTTTGTCGCTAAATGACATATCCCTATTGGAGCGTTATGTGGATTTCCTGCTTCGTCAAGGCGATAAGGAGAAGGCACTTGAAGTGGTAGGTCAAGCTGAACGTACAGGAGCAGGTACTGCTTGGATTGACTTGATGCGTAACCGTATTCGCCAAAGCCGAAAGAGGTAATTTCATACCCTATTCCTCGTCCGAAGGAGTTCAAATTCTTGGGGAAGGCGAAGTTGTATTGTTACTCTATAAAAAATATGGGTGTCCGGTATCATTATTTTCAGTCAGAGAAATGACATTCAAATGCTGGTTTATAGGCTCGTTTTAGCGGACGCCGATGAAGATTGCAGGAAGAGAAGGATTGAACGATGCTTACTTTTTGAAAAATGTGGCCATCATGTTTATTGACTCAACTGCGGACGCCTTTGTTTATCTTTATTTTCTTAAAAACGTATTTAGATATATTGTAAATTCTTCTGGCATATGAACCTTGATGTAAGCTAATTTGTAGCATATCATCGCTCTGTTTCGAAAGAATTTCCTGTTTGAGAGTGAATGTTGGCGCAAATCTATCTCATGTAGAACAATCTTTATAGCCGAACCATGTTGTTCTTTCTCTTCATCAGAAAGCGAATCTATATATGCAAGAATCTCGTCTTTCTGTTCTTTCCAGAGTAACATGCCATGTGTATCACTAAGGATTTCCTTTACTCTCTTCATT
>JALERS010000138.1 GCA_022763905.1 Prevotellaceae bacterium
CTTTGGGTACATCCGTTTCTTGAAATTCATGAAGCCCTTCGCCCACCTCACGGGCTGGTTGCTTACACGTCTGCCTGTTGGCTACACTTTGAGGGGTTGATGAGATTCAAGAACGTGACCAGTTCTGCATGGCAGAAATCCCACTTGGGTTCAGAGCATCTGCATGATGGTTGCCCCAGCGGTTGACGATGCAACTAAAACAACATATGAGAGTCAGGTGCTACCAGAAGAGATACTTGTCTTTCCAGTCCGTGTCCGATTCCTTCCTGTTGTCACTATGCCGGACAGCAGTACCTGCAGGCTCATACCAGAAGAGCCGATTATTGAGCGCCAGCTTTCTTCATAAAGCGTTCCCGTTCCACGATGTATCGGATGTGGGTACCTTCCCCAATTAAGAGTTCTCCTTCATGGGCAGTCACCTTGAATTCCAGTTTGCGGCCTTCTTCTTTGACGAGAACGGCCGTGGCAGAAACGTCTTTTCCTTCCAGGGTAGGAGCCAGATGGGAGATGGAAAGCATGCCTCCTACGGTGGTCTTGTCTTTTTCAAGTTGGGTTTCAACTGCCTTCATGGCTGCATTCTCCATGAGAGAAGCCATGATGGGAGTAGCGAGTACAGGCAAGTCACCGCTGCCTACATGACAGGCCAGATGTTCTGAAGAAACATGAAGATGGCTTGTAAAAGTAATTTCAGTATCCATAGATGGGGGATTGATGTAGATGTGTCGGCAAAGTTACGATTTCATTCGCAAATGGTTAGGCAGAATTGCAGGGAAGCTTTTGTCCTGCTGACAATTTTGTTATACCTTTGTGTTCTCAAATCCATAGCTCGAGTATGTCAGAAAAAGTCCGTTGCCAGTATGTGGGTCTTTCAGCTGAAGAAGTGCTGAAGAGCCGTCTGCAATATGGGGAAAATCGCCTGACCCCTCCCCAGCGTCCATCTGTATGGAAGTTGTATTGGGAAAAATTCAATGATCCCATTATCCGTATCCTGCTTTTTGCTGCAGTTCTTTCCTTGGTGATAGGCATCTATGAACAGGAGTATGTGGAGACAATAGGTATTCTTGTTGCCATTTTTCTGGCCACAGGAATAGGTTTTGCCTTTGAATGGGATGCCATGCGCAAGTTTGATATTCTCAATGCCTTGGGGCAGGAGGATCCTGTCACCGTCATCCGCTCAGGCAAGGCCTGCCAGATACCCTGTAGTCAGGTGGTGGTAGGCGATATAGTGGTATTGCAGCAAGGTGATGAAGTGCCGGCAGACCTCTGCATAGAGGAGTCGATGAATCTTATTGTGGACGAAAGTAGTCTGACAGGTGAACCCTCAGCCTGTAAGTATGCGGAGACCGCAGTGCCTGCTGACCTCGAGCCCGCAACCTTCCCCGCTTACCGGCTGTATCGTTCTTCCAAGGTGCTGGAAGGAAATGCCATATGCCGTGTCATGGCAGTGGGTGATGCCACTGAAATCAAGGATGTAGCCCAGGGAGCCACCCGTGAAACAGGGGTAGAGACACCTTTGGAAAAGCAGTTGAACCTCTTAGGTCAAAAAATCACGAAATATTCCATCATAGTAGCCGCATTGGTATTTGTGGTCTTTACAACTCACGGCATTTATTCTTATGTCTCCCTGTTGGCACCAGGAGCCGCTGTGGATGTGTGGAAGATATGTGAGATAGGGCTCCGCTACTTTATGGTAGCTGTTACTCTCATCGTCATGGCTGTTCCTGAAGGCCTTCCTATGGCAGTAACCTTGAGTTTGGCCTTGAACATGAGACGTATGCTCGTCACCAACAACTTGGTACGCAAGATGCATGCATGTGAGACCATGGGTGCAGTGACAGTGGTCTGTACGGACAAGACAGGAACCTTGACCCGCAACAGAATGCAGGTGACAGACATCTGTGGACCTGATGTCGGTAGCCAGCGCTTGTTGCAGAATATGGCGGTCAATTCCACTGCCTTGTTGGGAGAGGACGGCGAACGCTTGGGAAATCCTACCGAGTGCGCCCTGCTTCAGTATGTCAAAGAGCATGGAGGAGACTATGGGCAGATGCGTGAAGAGGCAGAGGTGCTGGACCGCATCCCCTTCTCCACGGAAAGAAAACTAATGGCCACCCTCGTCAAGACCTCTCAACAGGATCTCTACCTCTTTGTCAAGGGAGCACCGGAATATGTTATGGCCATGTGTAGGATAGATGACCGGCAGAAAGAAGAGATAACTGCCTGCATGAAATCCTATCAGCAATCAGCTATGCGGACCTTGGCTCTGGCCTGCAAAAAAGTAGAGACACAGGATAAGGTATCTCTGGAAGAAATGTTGTCGGCACAGGATTTCGGTTTCCAGGCATTGGCAGGCATTATGGACCCTGTCAGGAAAGAGGTGCCAGGAGCGGTAGGTATTTGTTCGCAGGCAGGTATAGGGGTGAAGATAGTCACTGGCGACAACGAAGGAACAGCCATTGAGATAGCCCGCCGTATAGGGATTTGGAAGGAAACCGACGAAGTATCCGTTCATGCCATTACAGGTCAGAGAATGGGAGAGATGACAGACGAAGAACTACAGGCGCACCTCAAGGACCTCAAGGTAATCAGCAGGTCGCGTCCTGCAGACAAACAGCGTCTCGTACACCTGCTGCAACAGCAGGGAGAAGTAGTGGCTGTAACGGGAGACGGCACCAATGATGCCCCTGCTCTCAATCAGGCACAGGTAGGTCTGGCTATGGGGTCAGGGTCGGCAGTAGCCAAGGAGGCAGGCGATATTATTCTGCTCGACGACTCCTTTTCCAGTATTGCCACGGCCGTGATGTGGGGAAGGTCGCTCTATAAGAATATCCAGCGCTTTATAGCCTTCCAGTTGACCATCTGTCTCGCAGCTCTCATTGTATCCGCAATATGTGCCTTTATGGGTATGGAGATGCCGTTTACCGTGACACAGATATTGTGGATCAATCTCATTATGGATACCATGGCTTCACTGGCTATTTCAACACTTCCTCCTTCTTCCCATGTGATGGGGGAACGCCCCAGGAAAGTATCCGATTTTATCGTATCCTCATCCATGCGTTATTTTATTGGAGGTTATGCCTTTTTGTTCCTGGCAGTGCTTACGGGAATGTATCTGTATTTCGACCGTTGGCATTCAGGATTTGCCGGAATGGCCACTACCCGGGAATTGACCATCTGTTTTACCATGTTTGTCCTAATGCAGTTTTGGAATCTTCTCAACACACGGGCTTTGTTTACAGGTAAGTCTGCTTTCAGTCGGATGGCTGATATCAAACCCCTGTTGGCTGTCATGGGAATCATTCTTGTGGGGCAGATTGCCATTGTCCAGTATGGAGGAGAAGTGTTCCGTACCGAACCTCTTTCCCTGTCTACCTGGTTGTGGCTCTTGGGAACCTCTTCTATAGTGTTGTGGATAGGAGAGGCTGTGCGGGGAATACAAAGGTTGTGTAAAAAATGATGACCATACAATGATAAAGAACTTCCTGTTTGATTTCGGCGGTGTCCTTTGTGACCTTGATTTTGAAGGGTGCATGAAATCCTTTGCCGCCATAGGATTTCCTGCAGAAAAAATGACTGAAGAGACCGTCTTCTCAGGAATCTTCCAGCAAATGAACATAGGAACCATCTCCGATGAAGCCTTTTGGGAAGGGCTCCGGCAGTTAGGTCATGTTCAGGCTTCTGATGATACTCTGCGTGCCATTTGGAACAGTATTATCGTAGGGGTGCCGGCTCATCGCTTTCAGGCACTCAAGCAACTGGGCAGAGAATACCCGCTGTATATGCTCAGCAATGTGAACAATCCCCATTGGGAATACTGCCGCCAGCATGTGTTTGACTGTGAAGGCGAGTGTCTGACCGACCTGTTCCGCCAGCTATTCCTTTCTTATCGTATGCATAAGGAGAAACCCAACAGCGATATATTCAGACAAGTGCTGGATGAAACCGGACTGAATGCAGCAGAGACCCTCTTTATTGATGACAGGGCAGACAATATAGCCACCGCTTCTGCTATGGGATTTGCCACCCTACAGGCACTTGGTGACGAATGGATTGTATGGATGAAGTCCCACGGTTTTCTGAAATGATGGAGTGGAGAACAGACCAGATGAATCCCTCCGTTTTTGCTCCCTGTGTAGCAACAGTGGGCTTCTTTGACGGAGTACATAAGGGCCATCAGTATCTGATGAAACAGGTAAGGAATGTAGCCAGCCGACTCGGTCTTCCATCCATGGTGATTACTTTTGCCAATCATCCCAGAAAAGTGACGGATGCAGGTTACTGTCCCCGTCTGCTTACGACCTTTGACGAAAAGAGCAGACTGCTGGCTGCCACAGGTGTGGACTATGGATGTGTCTTGACATTTACACCTGCCATGGCATCGCTGACAGCAGAAGCCTTTATGCACGAATATCTCCAAGAGCGTTTTCATGTGAAAGCCCTGGTGATGGGATATGACCATCGTTTTGGTAGTGACAGAAAAGGGGTGGAGGCATGCCGAGGTTACGGAGAGCAGTATGGTATTCAGGTCTATGCTGCTGATGAGTATCGGAACGGAAGCCAATGTCATGTCAGTTCTTCCACAGCAAGACAGGCTGTTATGGCAGGCGATATGAAAGGAGCTTATAGGCTGTTGGGACATCCTTATGGTCTGGAAGCTGTTGTGGTTGACGGACAGCATTTGGGACGGACAATAGGCTTTCCTACAGCCAATCTCGAGCTGACTGGTACTGACAAACTATTGCCATGCGACGGAGTGTATGCTGTGTGGATGTGGATAGACGGACAACGCTATGCAGGAATGGCCAATCTTGGCCAACGTCCCACCGTGAATGATAGCGAGAAGAAGACACTGGAGATACACCTGCTCGACTTCCATCAGAACATATACGGACAGAAGGTGCAAGTAGAATTTATGGAATATGTCCGGGCTGAGCAGAAGTTTGAGGGATTGGATGCACTTACCCGTGCGTTGGAACAGGATAGGGAGCAGGTCAGACAGATACTCTTTGAGAAAAAACAAGTATGAATCCAAATGAAGGAAAAGGGAAGGAAGAGGATTCTAGACAAACGAAAAGTCATCCGCAATATCTATTTTTAGGTGAAATTGACTGAAACGAGAGTAAAAGGGAAAAATATTAGGGCCAAAAGTTGTTTTTTTTGTTCAGATATAATCATTTGTGGCGATTATTTCTTACTTTTGCCAAAGAAACTGAACACTGAGTAGAGTTTCCGAAAAGAGAATTATATTTATACAAACATCAATAATTTAAGTACTTTATTTATTATGCGTAACAAATTGTATCTTGCCCTTACTGCTGTTGCAGCAGGTCTTGCTTTGACTTCATGCAGCAAGATGGGCGCATTGTCATCTGACAATTTCAGTGTTACCCCCAATCCTTTGGAGACTGTGGGTGATCAGGTACCGGCTACCATCAATGGTCGTTTCCCTGAGAAGTATATGAAGAAGAAGGCTACCGTAAAGGTGACTCCAGTATTGAAATACAGTGCTGGTGAGACTGCTTCTACTCCTGCCAATTTCCAGGGTGAGAAGGTGGTTGGCAATGACCAGACCATCGCTTACCGCGTAGGTGGTAACTATACAATGAAGGCCAACTATCAGTATGCTCCTGAGATGCTGAAGAGCGAACTCTATCTGCAGTTTGAGGCCAAGAAAGGCAAGAAGACCTATAATGTACCTGAAGTAAAGGTAGCTGACGGTATCATCGCTACTTCTACCTTGGTTAACCAGACCATCAAGAGCACTGTTCCTGCTTATGCAGCTGATGCCTATCAGCACATCATCAAGCAGAAGGAAGAAGCTAACATCAAGTTCCTCATTCAGCAGGCTAAGATTCGTACCAGCGAATTGAAGAGCGTATCTGTTCAGAAGTTCATTGAGACTCTTCAGGAAATCAAGAAAGACCAGAAGCGTAAGGCTTTGGACAATATCGAGGTTAGCGCTTATGCTTCTCCCGATGGTGGCCTGAACCTCAATACCAAGTTGGCTAAGAACCGTGAGGATAATACTGCTGCGTATGTAAAGAAAACCATGAAGAATACTGGTATCGAAGGCAACCTCAATACCAAGTACACTGCAGAAGACTGGGAGGGTTTCCAGAAGCTCGTTGCCGAGTCCAATATTCAGGACAAGGAAGTTATCTTGCGCGTCCTCAATATGTATCAGGATCCAGAAGAGCGTGAGGCACAAATCCGTAACATCTCTGCTGCTTTCACAGAACTCGCCAAGGTAATTCTTCCTGAACTCCGTCGTGCACGTATCTCTTTGAACTATGATCTCATTGGCCGTTCTGACAATGAAATCATGCAGCAGTTCAAAGCTGATGCCAAGGAACTGAGCATTGAAGAACTTCTCTATGCTGCTACTTTGACTGACAAAGTTGCTGAAAAGAAGGAAATCTTCAAGAAGACCACAGAGCTCTATCCTAATGATTACCGTGCATTCAACAACCTCGCTGTTATCGCTATTCAGGAAGGCAACTATGACGCAGCCCAGAAGAATGTAGAGAAGGCTCTGAAAATCAATGCCAATGCTGCTGAAGCTAATGTCAACGCAGGTCTCATTGCTTTGATCAACAATAACAAGGAAACTGCCAAGAACTATCTGGCTAAAGGTAGCGCCAACGAAGTGGCTAACAACGTACTCGGCAACTTGTATCTGAAAGAAGGTAACTATGCTCAGGCTGTTAAGGCTTTCGGTAACACCAAGAGCAATAGCGCCGGTTTGGCACAGCTCCTTACCAAGGACTACATGACTGCAGCTTCTACTCTCAGCTCTGTAACTGATGCTGACGCTTTGACTTACTACCTCAAGGCTGTTATCGCTGCCCGTACCAACAATAGCTCTTTGGCAGTAGAAAACCTCAAGTCTGCTATCAAGAAGGACAGCTCTTTGGCTAAGTATGCTGCCAATGACCTCGAATTCAAGAAGCTTGCAGAAGATGCTGCTTTCAAGGCATTGACCAAGTAAATAAACATTGATAGACTCTCATTGATTATGAGCCGTTATCGAACCGTTTCGATAGTCTCTCAATGAAACATACAAAGGCCCGTTCTAATGAGAGAACGGGCCTTTTCTTTCCCCTTTCCTATTTCTTCCCTTCCATAATAATATATGTATAGACATCCGTTGTTTCTGTTGTTCCTGTCCGTTCTTCTGATGAGTGCCTGCTCTTCCGACAAGAATACTATTGTTATTAAAGGCCAGTTCAAGAATCTCAAGCAAGGCGAACTCTATGCCTTCAGTTATTCCCCCGAATGGGATGCCTTTGATACCATTCGGATAGACGATGGTTCATTTTCCTTCAGAAAGAAGGTAAGCGATACGACTATTGTCATTCTGCAGTATCCCAATTTTATGCAGACCCTTGTGGTGGCCATTCCCGGCAAGACCATCACCGTGAAAGGCAATGCCAACAATCTGTCTAGAATCAAGGTGGAAGGAAGTGAGGAGAATGAGCAGTTGTCGGATTTCTATCAAAGTATTTTCAAAAAGGATGAACAGGCAAAGATAGCAGAAGCCAAGAAATTTGTACGCAGTCATCCTCAAAGCTTTGCCTCGTTGGCAGTAGTTCAAGACCTTATGCTGAATTCACAGGAACTGGACCTTAAAGCCATCGACGAAATGTATGCTTTGATGCTCAAGGCCACCCCTGAACGAGTACAACTACGTTCGCAGTATGCCCAGCTTTATTCGCTCCTGTCAGTGCGGCCGGGGAAGAAACTGCCGGCATTCTCTGCCCGTACCCTTGAAGGCAAGCTAATCAACAATGCCTCTTTCCACGGCAAATGGATGCTTATCAGTTTCTGGAGTACCTGGGGACGTGACTTCTATGTTCCCATGTCAGTCACCAAGAAGGCAGTACACTCGGTGGGCGACAAAATGCAGTCACTCGGTATATGCTTGGATTTGGATACCGTTTCGTGTGCTTACCAAATAAAGAATGATACTTTAGGAGGATATCAGGTATGTGACCGAAAAGGATGGGATTCTCCTTTGGTCAAGGCATTCGGCGTGAGAAAAGTTCCTGGCAACATATTGGTAGACCGTCAAGGCTATATAGTAGCCCGCGACATACCGCAGGAGGATCTCAAAGCATCTCTTGAAAAATACGTTCGTTAACCTTATCCCCTAAAACAGAAAGTCAGTATGTTGGTCCAGTTGTTCAGTGCAGCGGTAGATGGTCTGAAGGCTACGGTGATTCAGGTAGAAATCAATACCAGCCAAGGAGCCAAGTTTGTTATGGTGGGACTTCCCGACAATGCGGTCAAGGAAAGTCATGAACGTATCAAGGCAGCCTTGTCCAATGCAGGATACAGGGTTCCTACCAGCCAGACGGTAGTCAATATGGCGCCTGCCAATATTCAGAAGGAAGGTTCAGGCTATGACCTTCCCTTAGCATTGGGAATGATGGCATGCAATGACATGGTGGCGAAGGATAAACTGAAGCGTTATCTCTTTCTGGGAGAACTGGGACTTGATGGTACACTCAGACCTATATGCGGCGCATTACCCATAGCTATCAAGGCTCGGCAGGAAAAGTTTGAAGGGATGATTCTTCCTATGGAAAATGCACGTGAGGCAGCCGTTGTGGATACCTTGAAAGTGTATGGAGCCCATCATTTGAAGGAAGTAGTGGATTTCCTCAATGATAAGGGAGAACCGCTCCAGCAGACGATAGTGGATACTAGAAAGGAATTTTTTGACCAACAGGAAGTGTTCGACTATGACTTTTCAGAAGTGAAGGGCCAGGAGAATGTGAAAAGGGCATTGGAAGTAGCCGCTGCAGGAGGCCATAATATCATTATGATAGGAAGTCCGGGATGTGGAAAATCCATGATGGCCAAGCGTCTTCCCTCCATTCTTCCTCCGCTGACACTGCGTGAAAGTCTGGAGACCACCCAGATTCATTCTGTATCCGGTACGTTGCCGTCAGGGACCTCTCTGATTTCCCAAAGACCGTTCCGCAGTCCGCATCATACTATTTCCGACGTCGGACTATGTGGAGGAGGAGCACATTTCCATCCTGGTGAAATCAGTATGGCTCATAACGGAGTACTTTTTCTGGATGAGTTGCCTGAATTCAACAGAAATGTACTTGAGACCCTCCGACAACCGTTAGAGGACCGTTTTATTACCATTAGCAGGGCCAAGTACAATATCAGTCTACCTTGTTCCATCATGCTCGTAGCCGCTATGAATCCCTGTCCCTGCGGTTATTATAATGATCCCCATCATCAGTGTGAGTGCACCCCCACGCAAATCAAGCGGTATATGGCCAAAATCTCTGGTCCTTTCCTGGACCGTATAGATATTCAGTGTGAGATACAACCCATACCGTTTACCGACTTGTCCAAGGCAAAGCCTGGCGAACCCAGTGCAGTGATTCGTCAACGTGTCATAGCAGCCAGGAAGATACAGGAAGAACGTTTCAAGAACCATAAAGGCATCCATTGTAATGCTCAGATGAGTGAACGTATGCTTCAGCAGTATGCTCCTTTGGATGAAGCTTCATTCCAAGCCTTGCGTCTGGCGATGGAGCGTCTTGACCTTTCAGCGAGGGCATATAGCCGTATTCTCAAGGTAGCTCGCACCATTGCCGACCTGGAAGGCAGTGAGCAAGTCCTGTTACCTTATATAGCTGAAGCCATCAGCTATCGTAATCTGGACCGAGGCGACTGGGCAGAAAGATAAAAACACGAATTTTGTAAACCTCCTTATAAGGTGAATGACCAATTAGAAGGAGGTAGCCTCTCCCCCCCCCTCCCATTCATGGAATTGTGAATCAAAAACATTATCTTTGCAATGCTTTTAGTCACCTTCTCTATGGATGGGTTTCCATGGGTATCTCGGCTTCTGTCTCGGATACAACGTGTCAGACATGTTCTTGACCTGCCGCATGTCTCTGACATACGGACCTTCTA
>JALERS010000016.1 GCA_022763905.1 Prevotellaceae bacterium
TCCAATGACTGCGTATTGGAAATCATTACTGTAAGAACTCCCGAAAACAAGCCATCATCTGCCGTAATGCTAAATGAACGGATATTGATTTTTGCATCCTTACTGACGATGCTACTGATATTGTTGACCACGCCCAAATCATCATTACCGACAATGCGGAGCGTAATGGGATAAGTACTATTCTCTCCCTTGCCCGCCCATCGGGCCTTTATGATACGATAACCAAAACGATTTCTAAGGGCATTGGCATTGGGACATGAAGCCCGATGGATTTTCACACCTTGATCGATAGTGACAAAACCGAAAATATCGTCACCGAATATGGGATGACAACATTTGGCCAATGTATATTCCATGCCTTTGATGTTGCTTCCGATAACCAATTCATCATTACCTGAAAGTTTGGATACTTCATCTTCTGTCAGACTGAATTCCTCCGCACTATGAATGGGGGCACGTTCCAGTTGGTTGAGCTCACGTTTCTGCAACTCAACATATATGTCAATAACATCATTGACATCAAGTACCTCGTCTAGAACAGCTTTGAAAAAATAATTGGCATCCTTGTATCCCATCTTCTTGGCCACCTGTATCATCAGGTTGCCATCATAGTCCATCTTACGGTTGCGGAACTTGCGTTCCAATATCTCTTTGGCAAGACGGGCTTCCTTTACTTCTTGTTCCTTCAGACTCTGACGGATTTTACTCCTGGCCTTGCCGGTGGTAACAAAACTCAGCCAATCCAATTTGGGCACCTGATTGGGCGAAGTCTGGATAGAAACCTGGTCACCGCTGGAGAGCACATGGCGTAAAGGTACTTTCTTGTCATTGACAATGGCACCTGTACAATGGTCACCTAGATTGGAATGTATCTTGTAAGCGAAATCAAGAACCGTGGCACCTTGTGGTAGTTTGTGCAAGTCCCCATGCGGAGTGAAGATATAAACCTCATCCGTCTTGAGTTCGCTCCTAAATTGATCCATAAGTTGCATATCATCACTGCTCTCCAATGCACTGCGGATATTGGCAAGCCAGTTCTCTATACCAGCACCATCCTGATGAATCCCTTTGTAGCGCCAATGAGCTGCCAGACCATGTTCAGCAATTTCATCCATGCGCTCTGTCCTAATCTGGACTTCCACCCATTTGTTTTCCGGACCCAATACGGTAATGTGCAAACTCTCGTAACCATTGCTCTTGGGAATAGACAACCAGTCACGCAATCGTTTGGGGTTGGGATGGTATTTATCCGTAATCAAACTATAAGCTTGCCAGCACTGCATCTTCTCCTGACTAAGAGGAGCGTCTAGAATGATGCGTATGGCAAACAGGTCATATACTCCCTCAAACGGACATCCCTGACGCTTCATCTTCTGCCAAATGGAATGGATGCTCTTGGTACGGCCCTTCATATGATATTTCAAATGAGCCTTGTCCAACATCTCACGAATCGGCTGCATGAAACGCTCCATATAGGCATCACGTGCATCCTTCGTAGCATTGAGTTTTTCCTTGATATGATAATAGGCATCATGGTCCATGTACTTGAGCGAAAGGTCTTCCAGTTCACTCTTCACCTTGTAAAGTCCCAACTTATGGGCAAGCGGTGCATACAGATAAGCCGCTTCAGAAGAAATACGTAAACGGGCTTCTGTATTGACATTGTCACGCAAATGACGCATCAGATTCGTACGACTGGCTATCATGATGAGTATGACACGCATATCTTCTGCAAACGAAACAATGAGATTGCGGAAATTCTCACTTTCTATACTTGGACTTTTGTCATAAAGACGTGCAATATTGATAATGCCTTTCAGAATGGTGGCCACACCATCATTAAAACAGGATGCAACAACCGACAAGTCATCTCCCGAATGATAGTAGGGAGCAAGCAGACAGGCCCAAACGGCCTCCTTGTTGGACCCTATCTCATGCGTAACAAAAAGAGCTGTCTGCAGAGATGTGACAATGGGATTGAACCCAAATAAGTCTCTAGAAAAACTTCCAGATGTAATTGACTTGACAATCGATTGTTTAAGTAGATAATAATTGCTTCCTTCGAAAGGTTCAGGAAAAGCAGTCCGCAATTCCCTATACAATGCCTTTACTTGGCCTTTCTCTTGAGTTGTAAACAGTTCGTCCATAATAAATACAATATGGTCAGGATTTTCCGTGTTCTCTTGAACATTCTGTCCCTCCACTCATGGATGCTCACAGGAATATGGAACAACGATGAAGGGAGGAACAGAATTCAGACAAACTTGATTCTTAACTCCAATACGGATAGAGAACCTTACAGATTTCTGCCGTGACAATTCTTAAACTTCTTGCCGCTGCCACATGGACAAGGATCATTCCTTCCAGGAAGCTTATCGGCAACATATGGTTGCTTAGGCTGAGGCCCACGTGTGTCCTGTTGAGCTGCTGCTTGCTGATTGGGATCCGTGAGATCTGTTCGACTCTCTTGATATCGTTCACGACGACGGGTTTCCACTGGAGCCTGCTGAACTTCCTCTGGATTCTGAATAGGTATCTGACCACGCATGAGGATGCCTGTGGTTCTGTTGTAAATCTTGTGAATCATACTGTCAAAGAGTTTGACACTCTCCAGTTTGAAGATTACCAATGGATCCTTTTGCTCATAACTGGCATTCTGTACGGAATGACGCAAATCATCCAGATTTCGCAGATTTTCCTTCCATTCCTCATCAATAATCGAAAGGAGAATGCTCTTCTCAAAGTTTTTCACCAATGACTTACATTCACTCTCATATGCTTCCTTCAAATCGCAGGCTATATTGTAGATACGCTTTCCGTCAGTAATAGGTACGGCAATACGTGTATAGACGTTGCCCTCATTCTCATAGACATTCTTGATGACAGGCAATGCTACTTCAGCCATTCGTTCTGTGCGACGTTTGAAATTGGCCATCACCGTCTCAAATGCCTTTTCACAAAGCTCATCCTTGCTGGTATTGCCAAATTCCTCTTCTGTAAATGGGGCTTCCATCGCCATGATCTTGAGGAATTGCTCCGAACATTCACTCCAATCACTATTTTCTATGATTTCACAACAACGGTCCCAAATCATATTACTGATATCCATGCCTATGCGCTCACCCATCAAGGCATGACGACGCTTCTCATAAATCACAGTGCGCTGCTTATTCATGACATCATCATATTCGAGCAAGTGCTTACGGATACCGAAATTGTTCTCTTCTACCTTACGCTGAGCCCGTTCAATGCTCTTGTTGATAAGGGGAGACTCAATGACTTCACCCTCCTTCACGCCAAATCGGTCCATCACTTTGGCAATTCGTTCACTGGCAAACAGACGCATCAATTTGTCCTCAAGAGAAACAAAGAATACGGATGAACCGGGATCACCCTGTCGACCTGCACGTCCTCGCAACTGCCTATCCACACGACGGCTTTCGTGACGCTCAGTTCCAATAATGGCCAAACCGCCTGCTTCTTTGACTTCAGGCGACAACTTGATATCGGTACCACGACCTGCCATATTTGTGGCAATGGTCACAGCTCCCAAACGATGACCTTCCTTGTCAAGGGTACTTTGTCCTGCCAATGCCACAATGTCTGCTTCCTTCTGATGAAGTTTGGCATTGAGCACCTGATGAGGAATCTTGTTGATAGTGAGCATTCGACTCAACAATTCAGATATTTCAACACTCGTAGTTCCTACAAGAGTCGGACGGCCTTCATTACGCATCTTAATGATTTCCTGAATGACAGCATTGTACTTTTCACGCTGGGTCTTGTACACTCTGTCATTCATATCCTTACGCTTGACAGGACGATTGGTGGGAATTTCTGTAACATCCAACTTGTATATATCCCAAAGTTCTTTCGCTTCGGTAATAGCCGTACCGGTCATACCAGCCAACTTGTGATACATACGGAAATAGTTCTGCAGGGTAATTGTAGCGAAGGTTTGGGTCGCTGCCTCAATCTTAACATGCTCTTTGGCTTCTACTGCCTGATGCAAACCGTCACTCCAACGGCGACCTTCCATGATACGACCTGTCTGCTCATCTACAATTTTCACCTCTCCATTAATAACTACATATTCCTCATCCTTATTGAACATGGTGTAGGCCTTCAGCAACTGGAGCAATGTGTGTACACGGTCACTCTTGACGGCATAGTCTGAAAGCAAGGCATCTTTGCGATCTGCCTTTTCTTGGTCAGAAAGAGAAGTATCGGCTGTCAAAGCAGACAACTCAGAAGCGATATCAGGCAACACAAATAAAGTAGGATTACCTACCTGAGAGGCCAACCATTCGTTACCCTTGTCGGTAAGGTCCACACTATTCAACTTTTCCTCTACTACAAAATAGAGAGGAGCTGTAGCTTCGGGCATACGCTTGTTGTTGTTCTCCATGTAAATCTCCTCTGTGCGCAACATGCCACTCTTGATACCTGGTTCGGAAAGGAACTTGATGAGTGCCTTGTTCTTAGGCAAAGCTTTATGACTTCTGAAAAGTTGCAGATAACCTTTCTCCTGAGTTTCCTTGTCATCTGAAGCAATGAGTTGTTTGGCTTCTGAAAGATACTCAGTAGCCAACTTGCGCTGGGCTTCATAAAGTCTTTCAATAAGAGGCTGGTATTCCTCAAAACTCTGATCATCACCCTTGGGTACAGGTCCAGAAATAATAAGTGGTGTACGGGCATCATCAATCAACACAGAGTCTACCTCATCCACAATAGCATAATTGTGACGTCGCTGTACCAGGTCATCAGGACTGATGGCCATATTGTCTCTCAAATAGTCAAAGCCAAATTCATTGTTGGTTCCGAAAGTAATATCAGCTTTATAGGCCTTACGACGCGCTTCACTGTTGGGCTGATGCTTGTCTATACAGTCCACACTCAATCCATGGAACATATAAAGAGGTCCCATCCATTCGGCATCACGCTTGGCCAAGTAATCGTTGACAGTAACAACATGAACTCCGTTGCCTGTCAAAGCATTCAAGAATACAGGAAGAGTGGCAACGAGAGTCTTACCTTCACCAGTAGCCATTTCAGCGATACGGCCTTTGTGCAATACGACACCTCCAAAGAGTTGTACATCATAGTGTACCATATCCCAAGTCATCTCATTGCCGCCTGCCAACCAATGATTGTGATAGATGGCCTTGTCCCCGCTGATTTCTACGAAATCGTGGGTAGCTGCCAAGTCACGGTCAAAATCTGTAGCTGTCACT
Source organism: Prevotellaceae bacterium (assembly GCA_022763905.1). Classification (GTDB taxonomy): domain Bacteria; phylum Bacteroidota; class Bacteroidia; order Bacteroidales; family Bacteroidaceae; genus UBA6382. Next base: position 5,235 of record JALERS010000016.1, read on the forward strand.
TCTATGCTTTCGTTTTCAGTAAAGCGACGCGCTGTACTCTTCATGATAGCAAATGCTTCAGGCATCACTATGTTGAGAGCTTCTTCATAACGCTCCAACATGTCTTTGTCAAGTTTGTCAATCTGACTAAAGAGGTCGGCACGATTCTCTATAGGGGTTTCCTCTATCTGTTGCTTAATGGCATTGATTTTTTTCTGAATGTCATCAGCTGAATGCTGTACTTGCTGCTGAAGTTCCTTGGTATGAGCACGGAGACTATCATTGTCTAACGTATCGATGGTCTCATACGCATTCTTTACTTCTTCGACAAAGGGTTGGATTTCCCTCATGTCATGGTCAGACTTATTGCCGAAAAGTTTACTTATAATGGAATTCAAGTTCATATTTCAATGTAATTTATAAATGAATAAAAAACGGGATGTTGTAGGATAATGGTTTCACTTTGATGTGTCCATACCTTGCTGTGGGCATATGAAGGTTCAATAACTGAACCCACCTAATGCAGCAGACGAACAAGCATTCGGAGCCCGAATACGAACTACCTGTGCTATGGTAGCAGCTATGCAGTCCACTGAGACAGGTGTTTCTATAATCGATGATTCAAGACGATTGCCATAGAAAATAATAGGGAAAGGCACATAGGATTCACGGACCAAGCGAGTATCCTTGGTGTCTTCGTTAAAAATATACCAACCGGGAGATACCTGTACAAGTATATCGCCGGACACCTTTGAATTATAACTATTACGTATCTTACTGATACTTGGAGTCCAGGCTCCCTGCACAAGACGTTGGGAAGTGTATACCTCCTTCACACCATCGCTTTGTAAAAGAATCTCCTCACATCTTCCCAAAACATCACCCAAACTAATCTGCTTTTCTTCCAGTAATTTATGGTTCAGGTAGATGGCATTGCCATATGTACCATCAATGTATTGGCCATTGCCAAAAATGGCACCCAAATACATATTAAGCAAACCTGCCGTACGACTGATATAGAAAGTCCCAGTAGGAATGCGATAGGTGTAAAGGTTGCGTGTTTCTTCATTGCAATAGCCTGTAGACGTAAGAACTACCAGCACATGATCCTTGCCTACTTTACTTTCAACAGAGTCTATAAGACGAGCAATGGACTGATCAAGACGCAAATAAGTATCCTGCAATTCCATAGGATAGTCTGCAACAGGCTTACTTTCAAAATTGCCAGCATAGAAAGTCACTGAGAGATAATCGGTAATTTCATCATTACCCATACCAGACCCATTGATACAAGCCAGTGCAAAATCGCAAACATGCTCATTCACAAGTCCGCTTGTCAGAAAAGAAGTAAAACGAAGGTCTCCTTTGAAACGATGCTCAAAAGGTTTTTTCACTCCGCCTGAGAGGAAATAGCTAAAATTACCACTCAATTCGGAAATAGGTTTCCATAACGTCGACTTCAAGCGGTCATCCAACAAGGATTGTCTATCTACTGCTGAAGCCCATGTCGGGAATGCTCCATAATATGACGTACCGCACCAACGTCCTGTAAGACGATTAATCCAAAAAGCACCATCAGCAGCATGTCCAGCCCCTAAAACCGATGCATCTCGGAATGGGGATATGGCATATACTACCGATTTACCTTCTGAAGCAATCTTCAATTCATCCCCAATGGTAGATACAGTCAAATGGACAGGGGATGTCTTCTCCGCTGTCAGCAGACCCTCATAGGAATCGTCATCCACACAAGAGACTGGACGAAGTGTCTTTCTGTCTAGCCATTCTTCGCCAATGATACCATGGTCATAAGGCACAGTGCCTGTGGACACTGTCGCAATACTGGATGCCCGACTAAGACCGCTTTGAGGATATTCCGCATGGTTGTAGACCTTACCATCTTTTAAGAGACGTTTGAAGCCCTTTTCTCCATAGATAGGCATGAACGCATTCATGTAATCACTGCGCAATTGGTCAACAGTAATGTTCACTACAATACGGGGAACAGTCTGCGTTACCTGCGCAGGGGAAGATATACAAGCCAAGGCGGCTATCGGTATCAAACTGACTATTTTACTCATTCCAAAATTACTGTTTTCGTAGTTGATAGGCGAAAATGGCATGATGGGACATACTCCTTATCAGCAAACACAATGCCAAAACCTTCACCTCAGGACTGATATATTGGGGAATAACATATGTAGCACACAAGAACAGAAACAGCCAAAGGCGTGCTACTGTATGATATACACAAGAACAACCGGCTCTCTCTTTACGTACTGTATACCACCAAAAGACAAGTGGCAACGGATTGAAAAGCAGAACCAGCCAGTTACTACCTACTGTAGGATGGGAGGAAAAGAAGAACATGAATGTAATGACTACACCTACAAGCCCTTGAGCCAACAGAAGAAAGGCATCCAGCATCCAACATGACCGTCTGCGGTAAAAATCCCATATTGTCACTAATACCACTATTGCCAACAACAGCAAAGATACTACCCAAGGATTGAACAGAGAAGATGCTTCTTGGGGTATGGATACTTCGGGCAAAAGGAGAACAGAACTTTTAACCAAAGGACGTCGACCGCCATCTGACGCATGAATAACTGCATTACAAAAGTCCTCCTCTAACACAAGCGGAGCAAACTCCTGTATCTTCCTGTCTGCTGGCACATCGGCTTCTGCACCCAAAAGCAAATCCTGTCCCAACAGCGACCAAGGATGAGTAGCAGAATAATGGTGAACTATGTCACGAAGGGACACTTCTTTCCTGGAAAACGGATATTCCAGCTCACCATCTATACAATGCTCCACCTGATCTCTAATGCGAGTTGCACAATTATCATAGAAAAAACTATATCTGTAAACCGCATTCTGCGGTAATATATTTTCCTGAAGAGCCTCTTGCAGACGTAGAGCCTCAGCAGAAGTCAGATTCAGTACATCTTCACGCAAAGATGTTCCGTCTGCACTGTACGAAGCAACAAAACGGCTGAGTGGACAGGCTCCACATAAATAATCTGTATGTCCCAACATGAAACGCCAAATAAAAAATGGTGCCCCAAAATCAAAAAGGCCATAATTATAGACAGTTGCTTCTCCAGAAGCATTGTCCCTGATAAGCAATGCAGAATGGCCATAATAACGATATATCTCCTCACCTGGAGAACAAGTCAGCAAACTAACCTGAAGTTCTCTGCCGAGAGAATCTCCACTGACAGGAGAACGGTCGGCCCAAACATGTGTCCAACAGAATAAGAAGACTATAACAGGAAACACCTTTTTCATGACGGTACAAAAATACGAAAAATATATGGGACAGACATCTTTTAAAAGCTGGTAGTTGACAGGAAATCTATCGCAGGGATTTCAATGGGTGATTTCTCCACTCAACTATCTTCTAACAAAGGCATCATCATTCCTGTCTGTAAAAAAAATATCCGCCACTCTATAAAACAGGTGTTAAGAACTGAAGCACAAAACAGAAAAATGGTGTTGACCAAATGGGAAAATCATGGAAATTGTTTCGTGGCAAAAGCAAAATGATTACCTTTGCGTAATAGTAATTGCGGTCATTAACCGTCTTCTCAAAAAATTATCAACCTAAAACATATAACTTTTGACTTATGACCAGAATCAAAACATTGAGTACTATTGCAATGACTTTTTTTGCCAGTTTATCTTTCATGGCATGCCAAAAGCAAACTCCATCCGAATCTAAAGAAGCAACTAACCTTTCTACCAATGCTCAGCCAATAAAATTGGCTTATGTGGAAGTCGATTCTATCATGACCCGTTACCAATTCGCCACTGAATATGCTGCCGTTTTGAAGAAGAAGATGGAAACTATCCAATCCACTCTCAACAACAAAGGACTTGCTCTCCAAAAAGACGTGGCTGACTTCCAAAACAAAATCCAACAAGGTAGTATCACCCAAGAACAGGCCACGGCAATGCAGTCGGCTTTGCAAAAGAAACAGGCCCAACTTCAGAATCTGCAAGAAAGCCTTACCGCACAATATCAGGAAATGCAGGATACATACAATAAAGCCCTGCATGATTCCATACAGCATTTCCTTGCCAGTTTCAACCAAAGCTACAAGTATGACCTGATTATCAGCAAAAGTGGTGACAACATTCTGCTCGGCAATTCAAAAATGGACATTACAGACGAAGTCATCAAAGGCCTCAACAAGAGATATAAAGGTGGTGTAGAAGATAAGTGATTTATCTATTAGTAGAAAACGATATCCATGGAAAAGCAAAGACGCAATGTTAGAGTATACTGCTCTAATACGGGACAATATCATGACGTCCCCATAGGGAGCACTTTGGAGGAAATTTTTCCTATGATTTCTCCTTCCGGTCTAACTGGCACCATCACCAATGCCAAAGTGAACAACGTAGTAGAAGATTTGTCTTATACGGTCTTCAGCAATAAAGACATCGAATTTCAGGACATCACCTCAGAGGCCGGAATGCGCGTCAATGCACGTTCACTCTTCTTTGTAATGTGTGAAGCTGTTCGTGACCTCTTTGGTGACTCTTGTTCCTTGGAAGATGAAACAGCTGTGGCAAGCGGTACCTATTGTCGGTTGACAGGAGACAGAGAAGTAACTGCTGATGTATTAGCCCTATTAGACAAACGAGTACGGGAATACATTGACATGGATTTGCCTTTCATCAAGATTACCACCCATACGGAAGACGCCCTGAAAACTTTTGAAAAGTTCGGACAATACGACAAAGTACAACTTCTCAAAAGCCGGAAATTGTTGTATACCACTTATTATACACTCAACGGATATCCCGACTACTACTATGGACCTTTATTGAAAAGTACCGGACAGATAGCCAACTTCTCTTTAGAGCAGTTTTCTCAAGGCATCCTTCTTCGGTTACCCGACCCCAAGCATCCGAACCAATTGCTTCCCTTGGTAAGACAAGACAAGATGCTGGAAGTAATTAGAGAACAGAAAGAATGGCAAAAAATCATTGGTATTAGTACCATCGGCGAACTGAATGATTGGTGTCAAGACAAGCGGAAAGTCTCCAATGTAATCAATGTTTCAGAAGCTCTCCAGGAAAGAAAGATTGCCATGATTGCCCAAAACATTCAGTCCAATTCTGAAATTCGTCTGGTACTGATAGCAGGTCCTTCTTCTAGCGGGAAAACCACATTCAGCAAGCGTCTGAGTATCCAACTGATTGCCGCTGGCATCAAACCTGTACCTATTTCTATGGATGACTATTTTGTGGATAGGGAACAAACTCCTCTTGACGAAAAAGGCAACTATGACTTCGAATCAGTATACGCATTGAATATCCCACGCCTGCAGGAAGACTTGAAAAACCTAATGGAGGGCAAAGAAGTCGAACTACCCAAGTTTGATTTCTTGACTGGGAAAAGTGTACCCAGTGGCAACAAACTGACCATTGACGAGCATACTGTCATTGTTATGGAAGGTATCCATGGCCTTAACCCCACCTTGACAGACGTCATTCCGGCTTCCAAGAAATACAAAGTATTTGTTTCTGCGCTGACAACCATCCAACTGGACCATCACAATTATATCCCTACCAGCGACAACCGCTTATTGCGCCGTATTGTACGGGATTACAAATACCGTAACTATTCAGCAGAAGAAACCATCCGTCGATGGCCGTCCGTACTCGAAGGTGAAAGCAAATGGATTGTACCCTGGCAGGAGGAAGCCGATATCATGTTCAACTCTTCGTTAGTCTTTGAATTGGCAGGACTACGCACCCAAGCACTCCCCATGCTGGAAACAGTCCCTGAAAACCTCCCTGAATATTCCGAGGCTATGAGACTCAGGAAATTCTTGGGATATATACAACCTATCAACACCGAAGGACTTCCTCCCACTTCGCTCTTGAGAGAATTCCTGGGCGGAAGTACTTTCCACTATTAAGCCTCTATTTAAAAAGGATATTGAAACAATGAGTAACAACTTTGGATTTGTTAGAGTGGCCAGCGCCATTCCAGCCGTTGAGGTTGCTAATTGCTCTTTCAATCAGGAGCAGATGTTAGCTTTGATAAAAAAAGCAACCGAAGAAAAAGTTCAAGTCCTCTGCTTTCCCGAATTATCCATTACCTCATACACATGCCAAGACCTTTTCATCCAACAGAAATTGCTGGATGATGCCGAGATGGCGCTCAAAAAATTGCTTGAGGCAACTAAGGATATACCCATTACCATCATTGTGGGTATGCCGGTTGTCTTCCAAAATATGTTACTCAACTGCGCAGTGGTTATCAAGCAGGGTATCATTCAAGGAATTGTTCCCAAAAACTATCTCCCCAATTACAAGGAATTTTATGAAATGAGATGGTTTGCTTCAGGACACAATATTCCTAACGCATCTACCACACTGGCAGGACAGAACTCCCCCATTGGTCACCATCTGATATTTGATGAAGGCAATTTCGTTTTTGGCATCGAGATATGTGAAGACATGTGGGCACCTGCCCCACCCAGTACAGAACTGGCACTTCATGGTGCGGATGTCATTTTCAACCTGAGTGCCGACAATGACTGTGTTGGTAAATACACCTACTTAAAGAGTCTGATTGCCCAGCAGAGTGCTCGTTGTTTATGTGGCTATGTATTTGCAGGAGCAGGATTTGGAGAAAGCACCCAAGATATCGTATTCAGCGGAAAGGCGCTGATATATGAAAACGGACGACTCCTTGCAGAATCCGAAAGATTCAGCATGGAAGAACAGTTGATTACAACTGAAATAGACATCGAACTCATACGTACTGAACGCAGATCCAATACCACCTTCTCCACTGCAGTATCACGGTTAACGGACAACTCTGATTACAAAACCATCTGTATTGCCCAAACTCCTGACCGACCAACTAATATCGGGAAGTTGCACAGAGCCTTCCCTGCCCATCCGTTTGTTCCGACAGGCAATGCCCTTGACGAACGTTGTGAAGAAATATTCCACATCCAAATGCATGGACTTGCCAAGCGTTTGTTGCACACCCGATGTTCTCATGTAGTAGTGGGCATAAGCGGTGGACTTGATTCCACATTGGCGCTGTTGGTCTGTGTCAGAACCTTTGATAGTCTGAAAATGGACAGAAAAGGAATTGTCGGTATCACTATGCCAGGAATGGGCACCACCGACAGAACCTATTCTAATGCCATTGCCTTGATGCAGGAGCTAGGCATAACCTTACGCGAAATCAGCATTGTCGATGCAGTCAAACAACATTTCAAAGACTTGGACATTGACAGCAATGTACATGATGTCACCTACGAAAATAGTCAGGCACGAGAACGCACACAGATTCTGATGGATGCGGCCAATCAGGTAGGCGGCCTTGTCATTGGCACAGGCGACCTCAGCGAACTTGCATTGGGTTGGGCCACATACAACGGAGACCATATGAGTATGTATGGTGTAAATGTCTCAGTACCCAAAACACTGGTAAGACATCTCGTAGAATGGACAGCTAAGACACAAGTAAGTGACAAGTGCCGAGAAGTATTGTTGGACATTGCTGCTACCCCTATCAGTCCGGAACTGATTCCTGCTGATGAGAATGGTAACATCCTGCAGAAAACAGAAGATTTAGTAGGTCCCTACGAATTGCATGACTTCTTCCTCTACTTCTTCCTAAGATTCGGATTCCGACCGCAGAAGTTATATTTTATGGCTCAACAGACATTTGCCGGTATCTATAGTGAGGCTGAAATCAAGAAATGGATAACTGTTTTTATGCGTCGTTTCTTTACCCAACAATTCAAACGCAGTTGTCTTCCTGATGGTCCCAAGGTAGGAAATTGTAGTCTCAGCCCTCGAGGAGACTGGCGTATGCCTAGCGATGCATCTTCCTCTTCCTGGGTGGATGAATGTAAACTATTATAACTACTGCTTAACCCTTCGCTTACCATGAAAAAGTGTTTCTGCATTCTTTTTGTCTGCTGTACCCTCTTCTATGCATTGCAAGCCAAGGAGAACAACTCATTCCTGGTCAAAGTGACTGCCCGGGAAAAGGCCCAGATTGTAGAGGGAGACAGTGCCATTTTCTCTGTATGGCTTTATTCTACTTATCCCATGGGAGATATCCAGTGCGATAATCCAACAATAAAAATCAACCATTGTCATGTCAGATTAGCCCAGAAGGGCAACCCGCGTAACCAAAAGATTACCATTGTCAACAACAAGAAATACTATTGTCTACTTTGGGGACAATATATTGTAGGTGGTTCCAGACGGGGTAGCTACACATTTCCCAGCATGACTTTTTCCATCAACCAGTATATAGAACAGGAAGATAGTCTTGACCCTTTTGACCCATTTGGTTTCTTTCGCCAACCTACCTATAAGAAGATTCCCTGTAAGGCTACAAGTGACGGACTTAAATTCACCATTATACCCGAACCCCAAAAGACCACTCAGGAATTACTGCAAAGCGGGAAGACGGTCATCTGAATATTACCCAACGATGAGTGACGGACATTTTGACAGAACATTTTTACCCAAAACTGATTACAGAAGCGCCTATATGGCCGGAAAGGCTGCAGCCCGCAAGATAGGCGAACAAGCTTTGATTGACACACTGGAAGATTTGGGCATCAACCCAGAAGTCAAAGAAAACATTTTAAAACTCTACAAGCAGAAAACAACAGATAGATGAAAGAAATAAATACTGTCATCTTTGATTTGGACGGCACATTACTGGATACATTGGAAGACTTGTCTGACAGCGTAAACTTCGCTTTGGAATCGCATGCTCTGCCACAAAGGGAGAAAAGTGAAATCAGACTTTTCCTGGGCAATGGCATCCGCAATCTGGTAGAGAAGTCTGTACCTCAAGGAACACCCGAATGTGTGTTCGAGGAGGTATTCAAGACATTCAAGTCCTATTATATGCTGCATTGTTTGGATAAGACGAAGCCCTATGAAGGCATCGCAGAATTACTTTGCGATTTAAAAAGAAAAGGTTATAAAATGGCCATTGTCTCCAACAAGGTGCATTCTGCTGTACAGGAATTGCGCAACCGTTTCTTTGCTGACACTATCGATGTAGCCATCGGAGAGAGTGCAGGCATCCGCAGGAAGCCAAGTCCAGACAGTGTTTTAGAAGCCATCAAACTCTTAGGTAGCAATAAAAAAAGTACTATCTATGTAGGGGATTCAGAAGTTGATTTTCAAACAGCGCAAAATGCATGTTTGCCTTGTATCAGTGTGCTATGGGGATTCCGTGACAAAGAATTTCTAGAGCATTGCGGTGCGAATATCTACGCTGATTCCCCAAAGGATATACTAGATTGGTTAGAACAGAAGAATTACCAGCCTACATGATTTTCTTCTGACAGTTCAATATCCCAATGTAACAGAACTGACTGTTTCCTCCACGGCACCTTGAAGGACCTCAAGCCTCCTACAAGTCCCTACCCTTCTTCTATCTCTGACAATTCTATCCATCTCATAGTCTTCTCATCAATCTGCTGGGAGATGGATGGTAGTCTTTTACTGATGGAATTAATTTCATCTACTGAAAGAGTGCCAGAACACAAGGCATCCTCCATGGATTTCTTTTCTTGTTCCAATTCTTCTATTTCGACAGTCAACTGCTCCAGTTCCTTACGTTCCTTGAAAGAAAGCTTCTGTTTTACTTGGGAACGCACAGGTTTGTTGTGGACGGGTTCATCCTTGAGTTTTTTGGTATTGGATTCCTGCTGAGCAATTTTCTTCTGTTCGTCTTCCCATTCCTTATATTGTGTATAGTTGCCAGGAAAATCCTTGAGTTTTCCTTCTCCTTGAAAAACTAGAAGATGATCCGCCACTTTATCCATGAAATACCTGTCATGGCTCACAATGATAACGCATCCCTTGAAAGCCTGTAAATATTCTTCCAGAACCTGAAGAGTGACAATATCCAAGTTGTTGGTAGGTTCGTCCAATATCAGGAAGTTGGGACTTGTCATAAGAATCGTGCAAAGATACAGACGGCATCGTTCTCCTCCTGACAACTTATATATATAATTGTATTGTTGTTCTGGAGAAAACATGAAATGCTGCAGGAGTTGGGAGGCAGACATTTTTCCTCCTCCACCCAAGTCTACATATTCTGCAATTTCTCTCACGGCATCAATCACACGTTTTTGAGTATCGAAGTCAATACCTTCCTGTCTATAATAGCCGAATCTGACTGTCTCTCCGATGGAAAAACTGCCTGCATCTGGTTTTTCCTGTCCCAGCAGCAATTTGATAAAGGTAGATTTTCCTGTACCGTTCTTGCCAATCACTCCCATCTTTTCAAAACGGGAAAAATTATAATAAAAGTCTTTCAATATAGTCTTATCTCCATACGACTTACTGATATAGCGTGCTTCAAAAATTTTGTTACCTATATAAGTATTCTTTACAGTCAGAACGGCACGCTTCTCCTCAGGACGTTGCAACGCAATTTTCTGGAGTTCATAGAAACTCTCTTCTCTGTAACGAGCCTTGTGTCCTCTGGCGCAAGGCATTCTCCTCATCCAGTCCAGTTCTTTTCTGTACAGATTGTTCGCACGTGCTATCTCGCTGTTTTTTGCATCTATACGCTCCTGTCTCTTCTCCAGGTAATAACTATAGTTGCCTTTGTAGGAATAGATGGTTTCATTGTCCAGTTCCAAAATTTCCGAACAGACTCTGTCCAAGAAGTATCTGTCATGTGTTACCATCAGCAGCGACGATGTTCTTCCATTCAGATAATGCTCCATCCATTCTATCATCTCAATATCCAAATGGTTGGTAGGCTCATCCAAAATCAACAGGTCGGGTTCAGTAAGTAGCACATTGGCCAAGGCTATGCGTTTCACCTGACCTCCTGAAAGATGTTCCACCCGCTGATTGAAATCCGTAATGTGTAGTTGAGTCAGAATCTGCTTGATACGTACTTCATAGTCCCATGCATTGAGTGCATCCATTTTCTCGGACCATTCCATCAAGTCCTCAGTACCCTGTTCCAAGGATTCGGCATAGTGTCGGATAGTATCAGTTACCTGATTACCATGCTGGAAGCAAGCCTCCATTACCGTACATCCTTCAGGCAGGACTGGCTGTTGTTGAAGATATCCTATGCTTATACCATTGCGGAACACGATTTGACCGGCATCATAGTCTTCTTGACCACAGATGATATCCAGCAATGAACTTTTTCCATTACCATTGCGTGCTACGAGGCCCACACGTTTGCCCTCTTCAATACTGAAAGAAATATTTTCAAATAGTGTAAGGTTTCCAATCCTTTTGGTCAGCCCTTGGACATCAAGTACAGAATTCGCCATAATGACAGCGAAAATACGCAAAATTATGCAGACGCCACAAGCAGACAGAAAAAAATGTAATAAAAATACTTGGCCAAAAATGGATGTATCGAAATAAAATATTACTTTTGCAGGCGAAAATGCAGAATAGCATTTTTATCCCATTTACCAATATCGCATTTTTTTGCATGGCAGTTTCCCTGATAGGGTATGCTGTCCTGCGTCATGAAACTCACTAGAAACACATATGCCTAATTTTAATAAGTATGATTTGATGGCTATGAGTGACATCGAACTGATGAATGTCGCCCATGAATTGGATATCCATCCCAATCAAAATCAAAGCAAAGAGGAAATTGTATACCAAATAATAGAAGAGCAGGCTATACGGGGAGCTGCAGCTCCAGCCCCACGTCGTCGCCAACGAATAACAAAGCCCAAACAAGAGGCTGAACACATTGTTTCCGCTACAAAAGATAAATCTACTTCTTTGGAGAAGAAAAAAACTACTAAGCAATCTACCGCCAAGAAGCAAGACGACTCACCCGTTGCAGAACCTATTGTAGAACCCGTTACAGAACAAGAAAATTCACCTGTTCCTGTACAGGAAACGGATCAAGAGGCAACTCCCAAAAAGAAAAGAGGACGCCCTAGTAAGAAAGCACAAAAGGAAGCTTCTGAAATGTCTGCTCCTGTTACCGAAGAGGCTAAAGAAACAACAGAGCCACAGCCAGTTGAAACTTTTGTTACCGAACAGGACAATCCTTCCAATGAAAATTGGGATATAAAAGAAGAGCCTGCTGAAACCAACTCGTCTGAAGAAGAGGATACTGATTTCATCATCCTGCAAGATGTCCCCAATATAGACAACGAAATAGACGATGATTTGGCTGGTACACTTTTTGGAACCAATCATGATTATCCTTCGGCTACTCCCGGCGATATCACTATTACCAAGTCTCAGGCACGTACCAATGACAAGCAATATGATTTTAGCGACGTGCTTACAGGAGGTGGTGTACTGGAACTCGCACCCGAAAACTTTGGTTTCCTACGCTCCTCTGATTACAATTATCTGTCTTCACCTGATGATGTCTATGTTTCACAGGCCATCATCAAAAGCTACGGACTAAATACCGGTGATGTTGTAGAAGGTATCATCCGTGTCCCTAAAGAAAACGAGAAGTATTTCTCTCTCAGTAAAGTAACCCGTATCAACGGCAGAACTCCTGAAGAAATACGCGACAGAGTGCCATTCGAGCATCTTACCCCTCTTTTCCCTAACGAGAAATTTGTATTATGCAAAGGTCGTAAGGATAATCTATCGGTTCGTCTGGTTGACTTATTCACCCCTATCGGCAAAGGACAACGCGCTTTGATTGTAGCACAGCCCAAAACGGGTAAGACTACACTAATGAAAGATATTGCCAATGCCATTGCCGCCAACAACCCGGAAACTTACCTCATGATGCTTCTTATTGACGAGCGTCCTGAAGAAGTAACAGATATGGCTCGTACTGTCAATGCAGAAGTTATCGCATCCACTTTTGACGAACCAGCATCTCAACATGTCAAGATTGCTGGTTTGGTTCTGGAGAAAGCCAAGCGAATGGTGGAAAGCGGTCATGACGTAGTCATCTTCCTAGACTCTATCACGCGTCTGGCACGTGCATATAATACAGTCGCTCCTGCTAGTGGAAAGGTATTGACAGGTGGTGTTGATTCCAATGCCTTACAGAAACCCAAACGTTTCTTCGGTGCCGCACGCAATATTGAGGGAGGAGGTTCTCTGACCATCATTGCCACCGCCTTAATTGATACTGGTAGCAAGATGGACGAAGTGATATTTGAAGAGTTCAAGGGAACGGGCAACATGGAACTTCAACTAGACCGTTCACTGAGCAACAAACGTATTTTCCCTTCCATCAACTGCGTAGCATCCAGTACCCGTCGTGACGACTTGCTTCAGGATTCGCTGACACGTGACAGAATGTGGATACTTCGCAAGGTGATTGCCGATATGAAACCCATTGAAGCCATCAACCGCATTATGGAATTGATAGAGAAGACTGACAACAACGAAGAATTCCTGCTATCAATGAATTCCTGATAACGGCCAAAACAACTCTTGCTATACCTGCTACAACGTTACAAGCAGAGAATATAACCAGGGAGATTGATTGCCGTTACCATTCATAGGTCCAGACTGAATGCGTCATGCTTTCATGCATGGCGCATTATACTTTCCATGGATACAAACACTCTCCGTCATTGAGTCTCCTATCGGTCATTGGATTTTTTATCACGATAAAATTTGTGCTTCATCGTGATTCAACAAGTGTATCTACACCATACATTATTATAACACGAACCCAGCCACACATGGATAATCACGGCTCAGTAGAAAATCAGTGGGGATAAAAATGGCTTAGTAGAAATTGAGTGGGGATTGTATTGAATAATTTTGGCTCAGTAGATAATGGGGGGACACTCGTTGAGAACGGAGAAGATATTTGTCTGAAAGACCTCTTCTGGCTTCCCGGAAGATATCAACAGGGAGGATGAAGTCACTCTTACATCTGTCTCTTGCGTTCAGCCTAGGCTGAACGCTCAAATATATTGATTGAAATCTCCATTTATATTGACTTCTTTCAGCGTTCAGCCTA
>JALERS010000039.1 GCA_022763905.1 Prevotellaceae bacterium
ATCAATGAGACGTAGTCTCTCCCTTGACTGGTACCCTGCAAGAAAGGAAACGATAGCGGTATTAACCCTACCTGTGCCCCACTAAAAATCTACTGACCCGCCATAGTGTGTTACTGAAAAGACGTGAGTCTCTTTCTGAAACTCACGTCTTTTATTCTTCCTTTTCGGGTGCCCGGTGGGACTCGAACCCACGACATTCAGAACCACAATCTGACGCTCTAACCAACTGAACTACGGGCACCATCTAAGGCTCTATTCCGTTAAAGCGATGCAAAGGTAATGCATTTCTGCCTTTCCGCCAAATAAAATGACTCTTTTTTTCCAGATGGAATCTCCCCCCTTTTTTCTGACTCTTCTGCCACAACTACTTATGTCATCACGCTTTTCTTGTCATATCATCCCCTACAAAAAGTTTTTCTAACAATAAAATTGCATATGGAGGCCTCCCTATGTAAAAAAAATGGTGATTTACCAATTACGAATGAAATTAAAAGGTTACCTTTGTATTTGTATAATTTGGAACGCTTCCTCCTCTACAGGAAAAGCTATCCTCTCTTAAAACCTAAGCGCTATCAAACGATTCCGAAAATTCAATAAGATAAGATTGCATCACGAGGGTACTCACACGCTTGTCTTTTCCGGTTTGTTCCTATTTGCCCTCCTTATGGTTTGTTGGTTCCTATTCGGAGCCACTCATATCTTCTATGCCATTTTGGCTTTGGCAGTCATTGTCTATACCATTATGGTCAACTTCTTTAGGTGTCCCATCCGCTTCTTCAACGGAGACACTGAAGGATTGGTCATTGCTCCAGCCGACGGAAAGATAGTAGTACTTGAGGAAGTACAAGAAAACGAGTATTTCCATGACAAACGGATTATGGTTTCCATTTTCATGTCTTTGCTTAATGTCCATGCCAACTGGTTTCCTGTTGACGGCCATATCAAGTCTGTCAAGCATGAAGATGGTAACTTCCATAAGGCTTGGCTTCCCAAAGCCAGTCTGGAAAATGAGCGTTCCACTATCATCATTGAAACGCCTGAAGGACATAACATCCTCGTCAGACAAGTGGCGGGTGCCATGGCCAGAAGAATCGTGAGTTATGCCCACGAAAATGACCAATGCTACATTGACGAACATTTGGGCTTTATCAAATTCGGTTCTCGCGTTGACATGTACTTGCCATTGGGGTCTGAGATATTGGTAAGCCTGGGACAAAAGACTACAGGCGATACTACAATTATTGCCAAACTGCCTAAGAACAATGGCTGATTCTCTGAAAAACCATATTCCCAATGCCATTACATGCTGTAATCTCATATGGGGAGCCATCGCATCCTACGAAGCCTTCCATGCCCAATATTCTTGGGCTTTGACATGCATCATAGCAGGAGCTATATTCGATTTCTTTGATGGATTTGCTGCCAGATTGCTAAATGTATCATCTGCTATTGGGAAAGAGTTGGATTCACTGGCTGATGACATTACATTTGGTCTAGCTCCTTCCGCCATGGTATTTTCTTTCATGAAACAACTGCCTGCATGTCAGGAAGGAACATACATGGCATGGTTGCCCTACTGTGCTTTTCTAATTGCCGCCTTCTCCGCCCTCAGACTGGCAAAATTCAATCTCGACACCCGACAGACATCCTCGTTTATTGGATTACCTACTCCTGCCAACGCTTTGTTTTGGGGAGCATTCATCATCAGCATGGGTTCTTGCCTACAAGACAACCCTCTGTCTGCATATATCCTTCTGGCCATTATTCTCCTGTCCAGTTGGATGATGGTGGCAGAAATCCCCATGTTTGCACTGAAATTCAAGAACTTTTCCTGGAAAGACAATAAAATCCGCTTTCTGTTCGCACTGTCCGTATTAGTTATTATCGGAACTGGACTCTGCCTGAACAGCATTGCCGGAATATGGATCAGCATGGTGTGGTACATTGTACTTTCCATTGCTACCCAGAAAAAAAACAATTCATAAATCTTCATTGACAACATGTTACGGTTTATATTCTTTCTCATTCTGGTCTACTTATTTTTTATTATGCTGAGGAAGCCTTTGGGCAGATTATTGGGAATGTTCATTGCCCCTGGTCGGAATGATTCCCCCAACAAACAACATAGTAATGAGAAAAAGAAGAGTCCAGGTGACGAACTGCTCGACAGTGATACCGAATATGTTGACTACGAAGATATACCCAATGACAAAAAGCAATAAAGTACTTGAGCAACCCTTCCCCGCACCTCTTTAACTTTGCTTCCTCCCTCTCATTTCAGCATTCATTCCAATTCCACATAATCTATGGCACAATTTAAAAGAATACTTCTCAAACTCAGCGGCGAAAGTCTGATGGGCGAACAAGGTTATGGTATTGACACCAACCGCCTAAACGACTATGCCGTTCAAATCAAAGATGCAGCCGAGACCGGTGTACAAGTAGCCATTGTCATCGGAGGTGGCAATATATTCCGAGGTCTCAGCGGAGCTGGCAAAGGTTTTGACCGTGTCAAAGGAGACCAGATGGGCATGTGCGCCACTGTCATCAACAGTCTCGCTTTAAGTAGCGCATTGGGCGCCATTGGCATAAAGTCGCATGTACTAACCGCCATCCGCATGGAACCCATTGGAGAATTCTACAACAAATGGAAAGCCATAGAATATCTAGAGAAAGGAGAGGTTGTCATATTTAGTTGCGGAACCGGCAATCCTTATTTTACCACTGACACCGGATCCTCCCTAAGAGGTATAGAGATTGAAGCGGATGTCATGCTGAAAGGTACCCGTGTAGACGGCATCTACACCGCCGATCCTGAAAAAGATACTACAGCCACTAAGTTTGACGAAATTACTTATGACGAAATATATACCCGAGGACTGAAGGTAATGGACCTCACTGCTACCACCATGTGCAAGGAAAATCATCTGCCCATCTATGTATTCAACATGGATGTTTTCGGCAACCTTAAGAAAGTCCTTGAAGGAGAGCCCATCGGCACCTTCGTACACAACTGATGCTTTGTATCAGTTGCAAGACTATCTACTACGTCCTATCCATTTTTGACACAAGACACGACAACTATCCGAAAGATGGCAGACCGACTACACGATACGGTTTGCCATCTTTCTTTTCCGTCAATCCATACGGTTCCTATAATCCTGATATTCATAAGAACGGAGCACTTCCACTCGTCCATCTTCATGCAACATGGCTATTGACGGATGGCTTATGCCATTAAACATAGTGGTCTTGACCGTTGTATAATGAATCATATCCTCCAATACAATATAATCGCCAATTGACAGCGGATGCTGAAACTTCCAAGTTCCCATAAAATCTCCACTAAGACAACTATTTCCTCCTAAACGGTAACGGAATCCGTTGGCATCGCCACCTTCATCTTCCACCCAAGTAGCTCCTCTTACAACAGGATGATAGGGCATCTCCAGGCAATCAGGCATATGACAGGTAAAACTCACATTGAGAATAGCGGTCTTGATACCTCGATTCTCTACAATATCCACAACCTGAGAAAGGAGTAGACCTGTCTGCCAAGCAAAAGCACTGCCCGGTTCTAGAATGATATGTAAATTAGGGTACCGTTCATGCAACGACCTCAACAAGGAAACCAACAACTGAATGTTATATCCTTCACGCGTCATCAGATGACCTCCTCCCAGATTGAGCCATTCCAGTTGATGCAACCATCGACCAAACTTGGCCTCAATATGCTGCAACGTACGTTCCAGATTCTCACTGGACGATTCGCAATGAGTATGACAATGGAATCCCTTGATACCCTCTGGCAAACAGGAAGGAAGATCTTCAGCCAACACTCCAAACCTACTGCCTGGCGCACAAGGATTATACAGTTCTGTTTCTATTTCACTATATTCCGGATTGATACGCAATCCGCAAGATACCCCTTGCCTTAACGCTTCAGAACAGAAACGTCTATACTGCGAAAGAGAATTGAAACTTATATGGCTGCTAAGGCTGGCTATTTGGGGAAACTCTTCTTCTGTATATGCCGGTGAAAATGTATGAGCTTTACTGCCAAATTCCTCAACTGCCAAACGGGCCTCAAAAAGAGAACTGGCAGTGGTATGCTGTATATATTCGCGGAATATCGGAAACGTCTTCCATAAAGCAAATGCCTTAAAAGCCAGAATAATTTCCACATCCGCCCGTGTTGCTACCTCTTTTATCAAACAAAGATTTCTGCGTAGCAATCTCTCTTCAACAATAAAGCACGGAGAGGGAAACTGCGGATACTGAAAGGAAGAAAGACTGGATGTATTCATAGCTGGAAATGTAAATGAAACACAAACATACGCATTTTTTTGCTGATACACTTGTTTCTCCATCCAGATATTTTCACGGAAATGCATGCAGGAAATATCCATTGCCTTATGATGCCCATTTTATCAGACCCTATCTACCTTATATATATAACCGCCATGATGCTTTCACTTCGTCAACAAGACATGTAAATCACTGCCATCGAGGTATATCCTTCCTTCTCCCTTGTTCCCTTAAATCCTCGTTGCCTTGATGCTACTTCTTGTCTTCCTCCATCGATTATCCCTCCTATCACCCCTACACAGAATATGTACTTGGCAATGAAGAAACATATCTCCCAAAAAACATTATCTTTGCATGCAAAAATCACTACAATGCTAGATGACACCTATTTCATGAAAAAAGCGATGGAAGAAGCCGAAGCAGCCTTCCAAGAAGATGAGATACCTGTTGGAGCCGTCATTGTATGCCAAGGAAGTATCATTGCCCGTGCACACAATCTGACAGAAACCTTGTCTGACGTCACAGCCCATGCGGAAATGCAGGCCATCACTTCAGCCGCCAACCATTTGGGAGGAAAATATCTAGACGATTGTACTCTATATGTAACATTG
>JALERS010000053.1 GCA_022763905.1 Prevotellaceae bacterium
CCTCTCTTGTGGATACCAAATAGGGCAGAGCCCCATTATCACAGGATACCATTACCTAAGTGATGTGGAATGTGGTAGAGTGGTGGGAATGACCACTATGGCCCGGCTGCATGCTGATCCCGAATTTATGACTTTGCTGGATGAGGCAAAAAATGAATATTTGTCGATAAATGGAGTGTCTCAGCCTGCAGCTGCCTATCCACAGGACAACACAGGTATTTTCAACGTACAAGGTATGAAAGTGACTGAGGAAGATATGAACCAGCATCCTGGTCAAATCTATATACGTCAAGGAGAGAAAGTAATCCAGAGAAAATAAAGAAACCTCACGTTACTTCCTCAAAAAAATGAGAAGGCGTTTTACTCCAAGAGGGTGTACCAAACAAGGTACGCCCTCTTGGAGTAATAGGCTGTAAATAAGAAATAAATCCCTAGCTTTTGCAAACAGAGGATTTGTTGTATCTTATGAAGTTTGTATCCTTATGATAGATAATGAATTATTATTGCCGACTATATTTTTTTGAGCGGTTGTAAATATTAGGGCTGATTTCATTTTGTAGGATTCAGCCCTAAATGGTTATTTGGGTGTCGCCAAATAAACCTGCAATAACCATGAGTAAAAACAGTAAATTCTTCGGTCTGCCTATATATGGTCAGCCAATAAAATCACTCGACTGCGAAAAGATTGTTGAAATCATTCGAAAATACTGCGGAGAAAAGTATGTAAAGAGCTTTGATGGCTATACGCGTCTGCTTACGATGCTCTATGTGGTAATCCAGCGTTTTGGCTCATTGCGTGAAATAGAGAAATCTATGACTGCAGAGGTACGCAAGCTCCATCATATCGGTGTTAATACTGTACCCCCTAGCGTAGCACTCTTTCGGACGCAAATGCAAGACGTTCAGAGAAGTTCTTTGAGGATGTTTATCGTGATTTATATACCGCTAACAAGGAGTAGCTTTCATCGGACAGCCGACGCAATGGTGTTGAAGAGTGGATTTTAGAATTATTACTGTTCGCTAAACCATAGAGGGAAGTGGCCAACTTCTTGAAAGACAGAAGTTGGGTTACTTTTGTATATGACAAACCTCCTCAATGGTTTTTAGGGGCTTCAGGAGGCGGTTCTGAAGCTTCGGCGAGCATGATTTTTAGGTTGGTATCGGGTTGGTTAAGGAACCTTTCAAGATTCAGGTAGTACATTAGTACAATCGTGTACCCCGAGAATCGAACATAAAGGACAATATACCTAAAATTTGTCGCTTGAATCTTGTTTTAAGTATCCACTCCAAGAGAGCGTATCAAAAAACTCATATTGATATGCTCTCTTGGGGTGAGGCTTCAACTATTGGATTTTCTTAAACTTTCTAACTTATTGGTAGGTTCGACGATGCTCCTTGAACTTACCAAGCAAAGATAGGATAGTCTTTCATGATATCATTGACCTCGGCCTTAACCTTGGCAATGACATTCTCATCGGTGGGAGCATTCAATACACGCTCAATAAGGGTGGCGATGAGATCCATCATATCCTCCTTGGCACCACGGGTGGTGATGGCAGGTGTACCTAGACGGATGCCAGAGGTTTGGAAGGCAGAACGGGTGTCAAAAGGTACCATGTTCTTGTTGGCGGTAATATCGGCTGCTACGAGGGCATTTTCAGCTACCTTTCCAGTGAGGTCAGGATACTTGGAACGCAGGTCAACCAGCATGCAGTGGTTGTCAGTACCCCCACTTACAATGTCGAATCCTTTGGCCGTAAGAGCCTCAGCCAGTCGGCTGGCATTATTCTTCACCTGTGTAGCATAGGTCTTGAAGGAAGGTTGTAGTATCTCGTGGAAGGCTACAGCCTTGGCAGCTATGACATGTTCTAGGGGGCCGCCCTGTATGCCAGGGAAGACGGCGCTATTGAGTACAGAACTCATCATGAGCAGTTCGCCCTTCTTGTTGCGTTTGCCGAAGGGGTTCTCGAAATCTTTGCCCATGAGGATAATTCCTCCACGTGGACCTCTGAGGGTTTTGTGAGTGGTAGAAGTAACGATGTGGGCATATTGCAGCGGATTGTCTAGAAGACCAGCAGCAATGAGGCCTGCAGGGTGAGCCATGTCTACCATGAAGATGGCCCCCACTTTGTCGGCAATTTCCCTCATGCGGGCGTAGTCCCATTCTCTGCTATAGGCAGAACCACCACCGATAATTAGTTTGGGGTGATTTTCAAGGGCTAGTTTTTCCATCTCGTCATAATCCACGCGGCCTGTTTTCTTGTTGAGGTTGTAGCCCACTGGACGATAGAGAATGCCAGATGTGTTCACATGGGAACCATGGGAGAGATGACCTCCGTGGTCTAGATTGAGTCCCATGAAAGTGTCACCTGCATTGAGGCAGGCTAGGAAGACGGCAGCATTGGCCTGAGCACCTGAGTGAGGCTGTACGTTGGCGTAGGCGGCACCGAAGATTTGCTTCACGCGTTCAATGGCCAAAGTCTCGCTCTTGTCCACATTGATACAGCCTCCGTAATAGCGGTGGCCGCTATAGCCTTCTGCGTACTTGTTGGTTAGGCAACTCCCCATGGCCTGCATGACTTGGTCGCTGACAAAATTCTCCGAGGCAATCAGTTCCATGCCCCGAAGTTGGCGTTGGTGTTCAGCTTCGATGATGTCAAAGATGGCGTAGTCTTTTTCCATTTGTCTGTAAGTATTTGGATATGAATTCTAGAGAAAAATATTCATAGATTTTTTGGGAGGGAAAAAGGAAAATTCTTGTTTCCAGGTGCAAAATTACGCAATTTTGTCGGCACAGGAAGGCTTTCTGTTGACAAATTGTTAAAGCAGACATTATGGATGCTGTTTTGGAGGATGCGGTAGCCCAAATCCGAGAATCTTTTCGTATCTTTGTGAGAAAATAGGCTCCTGCTTTTACTAGGGAAGGCAGGGATGCTTGTAGTAAACAGACAATTTCATGAAAATCATATACATATTGTGGGGAGTACTGGTGACTTCAGTACTAGTAGCGGTCCTATTCTTTACTGCCGTCTGCAAGGGATGGATTGGTTATGTGCCACCTGTAGAAGAGTTGGAAAATCCTATTAGCAAGTATGCTTCCCAAATCATATCGGCGGACAATACTTTACTCGGTACGTGGTCAATGGCAGAAAATCGCCTCTTTGCCAGTAAGGACGAAATAGCTCCCTGTGTCTACCAAGCGCTTGTGGCTACTGAGGATAAGCGTTTCTATAGTCATTCAGGTATTGATGTGAGGTCGCTGTTGAGAGCTGTGATTAAGCGAGGCATTTTGGGGCACAAGGAAGCAGGTGGAGGCAGTACTATCACTCAACAATTGGCCAAACAGTTGTATACATCTTCACGGGCCGCATCGGCTACGGAACGCATTCATCAGAAAGCTATTGAGTGGGTGATAGCCGTACAGTTGGAGAAACACTACGCTAAGGACGAGATTCTCACCCTCTATCTCAACTATTTTGACTTTCTGCACCATGCGGTGGGCATCAAGACCGCTGCCAGGGTCTATTTTAACAAGACGCCCGACCGCCTCAATCCCGATGAGGCTGCTATGCTGGTAGGTATGTGCAAGAATCCTTCCTACTACAACCCTGTGAGAGATAGCGCGAGGGTTATTGGAAGGCGCAATCTAGTGCTCCAACTCATGCAGGAGCAAGGTTACCTTACTGACAAGGAATGCAAGATGTACCAAGAAAAATCTTTGGGACTGGATTTCCATCGGGTCTCCCATCGGGACGGCATCGCCACCTACTTCCGCGAATATCTGCGTCATATTATGACTGCACGTCGTCCCGTCGCCTCCAACTATGCTTCTTGGCAACGACAGGAATTTGTAGATGACTCTATTGCTTGGGAACGCAACCCTCTTTTCGGATGGTGTAACAAAAACTTCAAAAAAGATGGCTCGCCCTATAATATCTACACTGACGGACTCAAGATATTCACCACCGTGGACTCCCGCATGCAACGCTATGCAGAACGTGCTGTGAGGGAGCATTTGGCATGGTTGCAACCTCAATTTGAGAAGTCTAAGCGCGGACGGAGTCAATATATTAATCCCTATTCCAATCTCAGTAGGGAACAAATACGCACTATCATGAACCGTTGCATAGAGCGTAGCGAACGCTATCGGTCTATGAGAGCACAGGGCATGACAGATGAAGAGGTAAAGCAGTTCTTTAAGACCAAGCGTGTGCCAATGACCATCTACACTGTCCATGGAGACGTGGATACCCTCATGACTCCGCAAGACTCTATCATCTACTACAAAACCTTCCTCAGGGCTGGTTTTATGTCCATGGATCCTTTTACAGGTTATGTTAAAGCCTATGTAGGAGGTTGTGACTATAGTTTCTTCCAGTATGACATGTGCACCATGGGACGCCGTCAGGTGGGCTCCACCATCAAACCCTTCCTATATGCCCTCGCCATGGAGAATGGATTCACCCCCTGTGACCTCGCTCCCAACGAACAGGCTACCTACATGGTGGCAGGACAGCCCTGGACACCTAGAAACACAGGACATGCACGCATAGGAGAAATGGTGACTCTCAAGTGGGGTCTTCAGCAGTCCAATAACTGGATATCGGCATGGCTCATGGATAAACTTGATCCTTACGCACTAGTTCAACTTATCCGCACATTTGGCGTTAATAGTATCAATGTCTATCCTTCTATGTCGCTTTGCTTGGGTACATGCGATATCTCCGTGGCTGAAATGGTCAGCGCCTACACGGCATTCGTTAATAAGGGTATTCATGTGGAACCTCTATTGGTGACACGCATAGAGAACAACGAAGGGGAGACCGTAGCCACTTTCCACTCACGCATGAACGAGGTAATCACGGCTGAAAGTTCCTTTAAAATGCTAGAGATGCTAAGAGCTGTGGTGGACGGAGGTACAGCTGGACGCCTGCGTTACAGATATGGACTAGAAGGTCCTATTGGAGGCAAGACGGGTACTACCAACAATAACTCCGATGGATGGTTCATGGGTTTTGTTCCCCGACTCGTCTCAGGATGCTGGGTAGGCGGTGAGGACCGTGATATCCATTTCGACTCCATGACACTCGGACAGGGCGCCTCGCTGGCTCTGCCCATTTGGGCCAAATATATGAAGATGGTCTATGCCGACCGCTCACTAGGCTACTCTCCGCTAGAGCAGTTTGATGTGCCTGAAAACTTTGACTCATGTGCCAATGCCTTGTCGGTTGACTCGCTCAACAATGTACAGGACAACCCCATTGATAATGTTTTTGAGTGACAACAGACCAACTGATAGCAATAGAAATAATCATCAATCTCCCGGACTAATACAATCCTCTACAATAATAATACTAACGCATATGAACCATAACAGATATATTGCCGTCATACCCGCCCGCTACGCCTCCACTCGCTTTCCCGCCAAACCCTTGGCCAGACTGGCAGGCAAGACCATTATAGAAAGAGTCTACAAGCGGGTAGTTCCCTACTTTGATACTACGATTGTGGCTACCGACAACGAAGAAATTCTAGCTACTGTACAGGCATTTGGCGGACAAGCAGTCATGACCAGCACCCATCATCGTAGTGGTACAGATCGCTGTGCTGAAGCCTTGGAGAAGGTTGGAGGAGACTATGATGTGGTGGTTAACGTGCAGGGAGATGAACCCTTCATCCATCCTTCCCAGTTGAAGGACATCAGACATTGTTTTGAAGATTCAGAGGGAGTCCGTACCGATATAGCTACTCTGGTGGTTCCATTTCCTGCTGATGCGGACTATGAAATACTAGCCAATCCCAATTCCCCCAAGGTAGTGGTGGATGCTCGAGGGTATGCTCTCTATTTCAGCAGGTCCGTGGTGCCCTATTTGAGGGGCATAGACTATGAGAAATGGACATCACAGCATACTTATTACAAACACATTGGACTTTATGCCTACCGAACCTCCGTACTCAAGCAGATTACACAACTCCAGCCTTCATTACTTGAAAAGGCCGAATCACTGGAACAATTGAGATGGCTGGAAAACGGATACCGTATCCGTACTGTCGTTACTGCACAGGAAACCATTGGCATTGACACTCCAGAAGATTTGGAGCGGGCGGAAAGGTTTCTTGAGACTAATCCCATGTAAAGGGACAACTCTAATATACATCATCATTCCTCAATAAATCCACATAAATATATACGCTTTCACAATGACCATACAGCATATGATATCCTACAGCAGGCGGGCCACTATATTGGCAATAGGCCTCTTGGCAGCAAGCGCCATCAGCGCCCAAAAAATAAAGATAGGTACGTACACCTTCAAGGATGGTTCTGTCTTCACCGGTGATATGGTGGCGGGTAAACCTTCAGGCAAGGGACGCACCCTCTTCAAGAATGGCGATACCTATGAAGGCGAGTATGTAAAAGGAAAACGCCAGGGTAATGGTATCTATACCTTCACTGACGGAGAGAAATATGAAGGCGCTTGGTTTCAGGACCAGCAGCATGGACACGGTACCTATTATTTTATGAATAACAACAGATACGAAGGCCTGTGGTTTAGAGACTACCAGCATGGAGAAGGCAAAATGTACTACTATAATGGTGACATTTATGCGGGAGGTTGGTATCAGGACAAGCGTTCTGGCAAAGGCAAATACACTTATGCCAATGGAGCTTATTACGAAGGCGAATGGAAAGACGACCGCAAGGAAGGTAAAGGTACCTTTGTATGGGCCGATGGCTCCAAATACCAGGGCGAATGGTCCAACAACCAGCGCAACGGAAAAGGTGTTTTCCACTACATGGACGGCGATGTCTATGAAGGCTATTGGCACAACGATATGCAGGAGGGTCAAGGCATCTACCGTTTCAAGAACGGTAACGTATACGAAGGCTCTTACAAGCAGGGTGAACGTACTGGTAATGGTATTTTCACTTTCAGCAACGGCAACAAGTATGTAGGGCAGTTTCTTAATGGTGAACAGAATGGTACAGGAACCTATACTTGGAAGAATGGGGCCAGTTATGAAGGACAATGGCAACACAATATGCATGAAGGCAAAGGCAAGTATACATGGTCCAATGGCGATGTTTATGAAGGAGATTGGTCCAAGGGTAAGATGAATGGACAAGGTATCCTGCGTCTAGCCTCAGGACTTAAGTTCAAGGGCTCCTTCAAGGATGGTTTCAAGAATGGACCCTGTGTAGAAGAAGACAAGGATGGTCTGCGCTTCGAAGGCTCCTACAAGGACGGGGTCAAGGATGGTCCTTTCGTGGAGAAAGACCGCAATGGCAACGTAGTCAGAAAAGGAACCTACCGTAATGGTAAGATCATAGAAGAATGATCTGGCGACTACAGATAGGAAGGAGCACTCCATGCATGACAAGTAGATTTTTTTATGTCTTCCCACAAAATTTCATTATCAAGATAATCCCCCCAGTTCTATGACAACTTCTTCTCACAAGACAAGTAGGAAAAAGCAGATTTCTTCTGTACTACTTCCCGCCTTAGTGAGGCGGGACCCTTATCTGGAACCCTATGCGACAATGATTGAAGGACGTGCCCGGCACGCAATCGACAAGGCAAATGCCCTCACTCGCCAAGGCAGCATCTCTCTCAAGGACTTTGCTTCTGGACATCTCTATTACGGTCTCCATCATGACGAAAATGGATGGGTGTTTCGTGAATGGGCTCCCCATGCTACACGCATAGTGCTTGTCGGTGACTTTAGCCGATGGGAGGAAAGGGAGGAATATTCCTTGGTCTCCAAAGGCAATCATGGTGATTGGGAAATACGGCTTCCTGAAAGTTCTCTTTCTCACGGACAGCACTACAAACTCAAGGTGTACTGGGACGGAGGCGAAGGCGAGCGTATTCCCGCATGGGCCGATAGCGTGGTGCAGGATCCCGATACCCATCTCTTCTGTGCTCGTGTATGGAAGCCAGATTATCCTTACCGCTTCCGGCATGGACATGTGGCGCCACATTCTCCGCTACTCATCTACGAATGTCATGTAGGAATGGCGCAAGACAAGGAAGGAGTGGGAACCTATGACGAATTCAGATGCAATATCCTGCCTCGAATTGTCAAAGACGGATACAACTGCATACAGATAATGGCCATCCAAGAGCATCCCTATTACGGAAGTTTCGGATACCATGTATCCAGTTTCTTTGCTCCTTCTTCCCGCTTCGGTACACCCGACGACTTGAAGGCCCTCATCGATGAGGCTCATTCACTCGGATTGACGGTCATTATGGACCTGGTACACAGTCATGCTGTGAAAAATGAAGCAGAAGGACTAGGAAACTTGGCTGGTGATCCCTGTCAGTTCTTCTGTCAGGGAGACCGACGTATACACAACCAATGGGACAGCCTCTGTTTCGATTATGGCAAAGATGAAGTGCTACACTTTCTGCTCTCTAATTGTCGTTATTGGCTGGAAGAGTTTCGTTTTGACGGATTCCGTTTCGACGGTGTTACCTCTATGCTATATTACAGTCATGGGTTGGGGGAATCTTTCATGGACTATAACGACTACTTCAATGGCCATCAAGATGATGATGCCATATGCTACTTGATGTTGGCCAACAAGCTTATCCATGAAGTAGAGCCAAAGGCTGTGACAATAGCTGAGGAAGTGTCGGGAATGCCCGGCTTGGCAGCACCATTGTCAGATGGAGGATATGGATTCGATTTCCGATTGGCTATGAATATTCCTGACTATTGGATTAAGACTATCAAGGAATGTCGGGATGAAAACTGGAAACCCAGTAGTCTCTATTGGGAGATGACTAACCGACGCAGTGACGAACGCACCATCTCTTACTGCGAAAGCCATGACCAAGCTCTGGTGGGTGACAAGACACTTATATTCAGATTGGTAGATGCCGATATGTACTGGCATTTTGCCATTGCCGACCAGAATGATACTGTTCATAGAGGCATTGCTCTCCATAAAATGATTAGACTGCTTACCAGTTCTACCATCAATGGAGGCTACCTCAACTTCATGGGCAATGAGTTTGGACATCCGGAATGGATAGACTTTCCACGAGAAGGCAATGGATGGAGCTACAAATATGCTCGACGTCAGTGGAATTTGGTAGACAACCCGAACCTTTGTTACCGCTTCCTGGGAGATTTCGACAGGGAGATGCTCAAGGTGATGACTTCCATTCCCTATTTTGAAAAAACAGCTGTACAGGAAGTGTGGCATGATGACGCTGACCAAATGTTGGCCTATCTCAGAGGTGACTTGCTCTATGTGTTCAACTTCAATCCAGTGAAGAGTTTTGTTGACTACGGATTTCTAGTCACCAAGGGAGAATATAGGGTGTGTCTTAATACTGACCATCCACAGTTTGGCGGCAACGGACTCACCGATGATTCTGTAAAGCACTTCACGCTAGATGATCCTCTATATGACAAAGAAGGGAAGGGGTGGCTCCAACTCTATGTGCCAGCCCGCACGGCTGTAGTGTTGAAAAAAATGGGATGATGACGTTTTTTTCTAATCGAGATGGTTTTTGGTGGGGAAAGAGAGTGGTGGATGTACTCTGTCTGCTCATGGCCTTTCTTTTCCTAATAGGTCTTCACAGAGAGGATATCTGCCTTGTGCTCCATCAATGGGGAATGGATGATGGCTTCTTGTTGTCTTTTCTCTTCGTCTGTATCCTTCTTCTGCTTTCTGCAACATACGGGCATATGTCTTGCCGTAGGAATAGGATGCCTTTAGCATGGTACACGGTCAGGTATACTCCACTGTTTTTTCTGCTTATCGTAGTGAGCCGTACGGATATGGTGATTCCTTTGTTAGTACTGGCTCTCATTGCTCCTTGGATGATGAGATGGATAGCAAGCCGATGGGGGCAATGTACCACTCCCGCACTCTTGCCTTTTTGTGAAATCAGTTTGTTATCTGTGTTGGTGTCATTCATGGTAGTGGCTTTGTCGGCAAACAATGACGATGTACGTCTCTATGAACTCCGCATCCAACGACACTTGAAGGCAGGTGACTACGAAGGAGCTCTGAAGGTAGCTTCGAAGGAATGCGTGTGCAGTCCAAGCATGATGGCATGGAGGGCATATGCCATGGCTCGGAGCGGTACATTAGGACAACGGTTGTGGGAATATCCGCTCACGCAAGATGCTGATGACCTCTTCCTACCAACTTCTTCAGATGCCTCTTTACTCTATCCCTTAGACAGTGTGAAGGCATTTCTAGGCTTCGCTGTTGGAGAAGAGATGAATGGAAGGCAACTGGAAAGGAAAGTGGCAACTGAAGGTCATCTTGCAGGTACTCCACTGGCTGACTACTGGCTCTGCACTCTCCTGATGAGAAAAGACCTTCCTGCATTTGTGCAGTGGTTGTCTCGATGTTATGATTTAAAGTATAAGGTGGGTAGTGGCAACCTGCCACGCTACTACAAAGAGGCATTGATTCTCTACACCCATCGCTTTGTCCATCCTACCATGGTGTACCATATTGTGCAGATGGATGTCAACTACAATGATTATAAAGAGATGGCGGCTTGCTACAACAACCATATCAGCCAAAGCAATCGTCTCCGCTCGCATTATGGTGACACCTACTGGTGGTACTATGATTATTCGTCTGTTGCAGGCAAAGTTCCAAGGAATGATGCATTTCAAATAAGATGAAACAAAAAACAATTTATGATACTCATTCAATCAATACTACTGATACTTGCAGGAATTGTCGGTGTGTTGTGGGGAGCTGACTGCTTCACTGACAACGCAGCCAGGATGGCCCGTAGACTTAAAATATCGCAGATGGTCATCGGACTGACTGTTGTGGCATTTGGCACATCTGCACCCGAATTCTTTGTCAGTTTAGCTTCCGCTGTGAAGGGCACATCGTCTATGGCCTTGGGCAATGTCATAGGAAGCAATATTTTCAATATCCTAATTATTGTAGGTGTGTCGGCACTACTGTTTCCTATTATGATACCTCGTCTCGCTGTGGTGCGTGATTTGCCTGTTACAGTGGTCTCTTCTTTATTATTAATCTTCTTTTGTACGGATGGGGAAGTGGCACGCTGGGAGGCTTTGTGCTTTGTCCTGTTGTTTGTGTTGTACATAGCTTTTACCTTGTACTGTTCCCCAAAAGAAGCGATGGTGGCATCTACCACTGATGAAGGCGTGAATTCAGAAAAAGGTCTGCTGGTGACATTGTTACTGGTAATTGTAGGTTTGGCATGCTTGGTATTTGCCAGTACCCTGTTTGTAGATGGAGCTAAGATGCTGGCGAAGCAGTGTGGTGTGAGTGATGCGGTCATCGGACTGACGGTGGTGGCAGGTGGTACCTCATTGCCTGAACTGGCTACCAGCATAGTGGCGGCTCGCAAAGGTCAGTCGGCAATGGCCATCGGCAACGTGCTGGGTAGTTGTGTGTTCAATATCCTTTTCATCATTGGCATCACAGGTATTGTGAGCCCTTTGTCCGCCCAGGGTATTACTACTTTTGACATGGCTGTCATGGGGGCAAGTACCTTGTTGTTATGGTTGTTCAGTTATACGCAGTTCCGTATCAGCCGTACGGAAGGCATGGTACTGTCGCTCATATTCATGGCATATATGACATGGATTCTTTTCCATATTTGAGGGAATTCTCACTCCCGACCTATCAATTCTGTAAACAACTTGTAGTGTATGAAAAAATCGTTCATTTTCTTGACCCTTTTAATGATGGTGATGCCTTTGTGGGGCTTTACATGGAAGGCACAATGGATAGAAGCACAGGACAATCGTGATCAGGTGAATACCTGGCAGGTGTTCCGCAAGACGGTCAATCTCAAGCATAGGCCAGATAGTCTGATAGCACGCATTGCCGTGGATTCGAAGTACTGGATGTGGATTAATGGGGAATGTGTGGTTTTCGAGGGAGGACTCAAACGGGGGCCTGCTCCGCATGCCACCTATTATGACCGTCTGGATATCGCTCCCTACTTGCAGAAGGGGCGCAACACTATTGCCCTGCTTACTTGCTTCTTTGGCAAGCATGGGTTCAGCCATATGAACAGCGGTAGGGCAGGACTACTCTTTGATGCTCAGGGCGACGGCACGGAAATTCTTTCAGATGCTACTTGGCAGGCTATGGTACACCCCGCCTATGGTTCCTATATCAAACCTGCACCTAATGTCCGTTTGCCAGAGAGTTCCATTTCTTACGATGGTAGAAAGGATTTAGGCTCTTGGCAAAACCCTTCCTGGACAGGAGTTATGCCGTATGCCTCTGAGATGGGAATGAAAGCAGTGAATGAAGTCTATGGTCAATTGGTAGAGCGTCCTATTCCTTTTTTTGTCTTCAGTGGTTTGACAGAATATGTCAAGGTAGAGCATGATACGGCTAGACACGTTCTGCGTTGCCGATTACCCTACAATGCACAGGTCACTCCCTACATCAAGATAAAAGCCAATGCCGGGCTTTCTATCACCATACGAACTGACTGCTTCGATAAGTCGGGGGAGCCTTCGGTCATGGCTAGATATATCACCAGGGAAGGTGAGCAGAGTTTTGAAGGATTAGGTTGGATGAATGGCAACTGGGTAGAATATACCATTCCTGAAGGAGTGGAGGTGCTGGATGTAAGATATAGGGAGTCGGGCTATGATACCCGCATTGCTGGAAGTTTTACCTGCAATGACCCCTTCTGGAATGAATTGTGGAAACGTTCGGCCCGTACCCTCTATCTTAACATGCGTGATACATATTTTGATTGCCCTGACAGAGAACGTGCCCAGTGGTGGGGTGATATCGTCAATGACATTCAGGAAAACTTTTATGTACTGAGTCCTTCTTCTTGGCAATTGGTATACAAAGGCATGTATGAACTGATGAACTGGCAGAAACCCGATGGTGTCATCTATTCGCCTGTACCGGCAGGCAATTGGGACAAGGAACTGCCTGTTCAGATGCTGATGTCCTTGGGCATGTATGGTTTTTATACCCAATATTATAATAGTGGTGATGACCATTTCATTGCTCCTCTATATGACCGTATCCATAAATATCTGCATGAGGTATGGCAACCAGAAGAAGACGGGTTTGTAGATGTGCGTCAGGGAGGTTGGAGTTGGGCAGATTGGGGAACCAATATTGATATGGAACTGCTCACCAATGCCTGGTACTTCTTGGCACTTTCTGCTGAGAGACAGTTTGCAGATATCTTAGGTAGAGAGGGAGATGAAGCAGATATTTTGGCCATAATGGACAAGATGATGAAGAACTTTGACCGAAAGTACTGGACAGGTACTGCCTACCGCTCCCCCAACTATCAAGGACAGGATGATGATCGTGCACAGGCTTTGGCTGTGGTAGCAGGATTAGCTGGAGAGGAGAAATATCCTCATCTGCTCCGTATATTCCAAAAGAACCGCTTTGCAAGCCCGTTGCTCGAACTTTATGTGCAGACTGCCATGTTTAAAATGGGGCAGGGAGAGGAAGCATTGAAAAGGGCAAGGGAACAATATTCAGATATGATGTCGTATCAGGATGAGACTACTGTTTTTGAATTTTGGCAACACAAGGGAGTGGGAGGTACCAATCATGCATGGGCCAGCGGTATGACTGTAGTCATGGGACGAGAAGTATGTGGAATCCGTCCCACGTCTCTAGGATTTCAAACATTTGAAGTGGCACCTCAGTTGGCAGGCCTGGAATGGG
Organism: Prevotellaceae bacterium; assembly: GCA_022763905.1. Taxonomy (GTDB): domain Bacteria; phylum Bacteroidota; class Bacteroidia; order Bacteroidales; family Bacteroidaceae; genus UBA6382. Next base: position 13,688 of record JALERS010000053.1, read on the forward strand.
TGGAAACAAGTTTGGAAACCCGATACGGCAAGATTCAGTTGGCACTCAGACTACAAGCTAATGGCAACTTAAAGGTAGATATAGTAGTGCCTCATGGTACCCAAGCTGATGTGAAATGGAAGGGAAGGTCGGTGAAAGTGAAATCTGGCAGGCATTCCCTGATAATGAAAGGCTGAAACACTCTATATGCCTCAGAGAACCATTCGACATGCCACAGAAGATGACATCACTGTCATGCAGCAGGTGTTGGCAGTAGGCAGAGAACGCATGCGTCAAGCGGGCAATCTCCATCAGTGGACAGGAGGATATCCCTCAGACGATATTCTGAAGGAGGATATTCGTCAAGGATTCTCCTATGTGGTAGAAGAGGATAACCGCATGATAGCCGTCTTTGTATTGGCAGAGTGTGAAGAACCTACTTACCGTAGAATTTTCCAGGGACAGTGGTTGGATGATACCCGTCCCTATGCTACCATTCACCGCATTGCTGCATTACCCGAAGTGCATGGCATATTTCAAATGGTGGTGCAGTTTGCCTTGTCACGCATGGATAGTCTTCGCATTGATACCCATCAAGACAATCATCCGATGCGTCATGTGGTGACAAGCAACGGTTTTTCTTATTGTGGCATTATCTTGTTGGCCGATGGTAGCGAACGGATGGCTTATCAGTTGGTAAATGCATCTTGACACCTTAGGAAGTCTTTCCCTTTTGACTCTTCATTTCCATATGGTATACATTGGTCTCCTTTTGCTGGAATCCCAGTGATTGGTAGAGACGATTAGCTGCTTTTCGGGCAGGCCGAGATGTCAGTTGTATGGTAACAGGTCGCCATGAATTGATGAATTGTAGGGCATATTCCATCAGTTGTCGGCCTAGATGCTGTCCTTGGAAGGCAGGAGCAATCACTACATCCTCCACAGAAATCTTGCTACCTGTGGGGGAGTAGAACAAACAAAGGGTACAAGTTCCGATGATGGTATCTGTGGCATCCCTCATGACCAGCAAGTGGCAGGTAGGAGCATTCACTACATTTTCCAATTGCTGCTTCGTAAAGGGAAGGCTGTTGTCCAATTCCGACATCAATTGACGGATTTGCAAGAATTCTTCATGGCTGAAACTTGTCAGTTCTGTGATTTTCATAGGAGTTGTACTATCTATACTGCAAAATTAATGGATGATAGCTGTTTCCTGCTTGTGGATGCTAAAAAATTCAGTGAAAAACCGTAAATTTGCCTATTATTATTGAAATACCATTTTCATTATGAGTGAATCCAGCGAAGAGAAGGTGGCAAAGAAAAGCCTCAATTTTATTGAACAGATTGTAGAAAAGGACCTGTTGGAAGGCAAGAATGATGGACGTGTTCAGACGCGCTTTCCGCCTGAACCCAATGGCTATCTTCATATCGGTCATGCCAAGGCTATCTGTATGGACTTCGGTATTGCACAGAAATATGGAGGTGTCTGCAATCTCCGTTTTGACGATACCAATCCCACTAAGGAAAATATAGAATATGTGGAAGCTATCAAAGAGGATATCCAGTGGCTTGGATTCCAGTGGGGTAACGAATACTATGCATCCGACTATTTCCAGCAGTTGTGGGATTTCGCTGTACAACTCATCAAGGAAGGAAAGGCATACATCGATGAACAAACACCAGAACAGATAGCTGCCCAAAAAGGTACACCTACCACTCCGGGAACACCAAGTCCCTACAGGGACCGACCTGTAGAAGAGAATCTGGAACTTTTCAACAAAATGAATAGTGGTGAACTTGAGGAAGGCTCCATGGTGTTGCGTGCCAAGATTGATATGGCCAGCCCCAACATGCATTTCCGTGACCCACTTATCTATCGTATTGTCAAGACGCCCCACCATCGTACAGGCGATAAGTGGAAAGCCTATCCTCTGTATGACTTTGCTCATGGACAAAGCGATTATTTCGAAGGAGTTACCCATTCCATCTGTACATTGGAGTTTGTACCTCATCGTCCACTTTATGACCTGTTTGTAGATTGGGTCAAGGAAGGAAAAGACTTGAAAGACCATCGTCCCCACCAGTATGAGTTCAATAAATTGAATCTCAACTACACCTTGCTCAGCAAGCGCAATCTGTTGGCTCTAGTTAAGGAAGGACTGGTGTCAGGATGGGATGACCCCCGTATGCCTACCATATGTGGATATCGTAGAAGAGGTTACACGCCTGAATCTATTCGCATGTTTGTGGACCGTATTGGGTATACGCTTTATGATGCTCTTAATGACATGGCGCTCATGGAGTCGGCTGTGAGAGAAGACCTCAACAAGAGAGCTACACGTGTATCGGCAGTGATAGATCCTATTCGTCTCATTGTGACCAATTATCCAGAAGGGAAGACAGAATGCCTTTCTGCTATCAACAATCCGGAAAATCCAGATGCAGGTTCCCATGACATCATGTTCAGCCGAGAACTTTGGATAGAACGCGATGATTTCATGGAGGATGCTCCCAAAAAATATTTCCGTCTCACTCCAGGGCAGGATGTACGTCTTAAGAATGCCTATATTGTTACCTGTACAGGTTGTAAGAAGGATGAACAGGGTAGGGTAGAAGAAGTCTACTGCGAATATATCCCTCAAACTAAGACAGGAGAACCAGAATCCAACCGCAAAGTGAAAGGTACTATTCATTGGGTCAGTATTGCTCATGCTCTTGAAGCAGAAGTACGCCTCTATGATCGTCTTTGGAAGGTGGAGAATCCTCGTGATGAACTTTCACGCTTGGTCAATGAGGAAGGTCTAGAGACCATTGAAGCCATGAAAAGGATGATTAATGAACAATCGTTGGAAGTGAGAACGCAATGTTATGTAGAAGCTTTCTTGGCCAAGACACAACCTTTGGATCATTTCCAATTCCAACGTATTGGCTATTTCTGCACTGACAAGGATTCTGTTCCCGGACATCTGGTGTTCAACAAGACAGTAGGCCTCAAGGATACTTGGGCAAAGATGAACAAGCAGTGATGAGGAACTTGTAGTGAAAACAGAAACATACTTTGAAAATAAATTGAAACAACTATTGAGCCATGCTGACTGATTTGTTCCAAGGATTACTTGACCATCTGAATTACTGGAATGTCATGATTCTGATGATTATTGAAAGTTCATTCATTCCTTTTCCTTCAGAGGTGGTGGTGCCACCTGCTGCCTACATGGCTGCACAGGAGGGGAAGATGAGTTTGCCACTTGTCATTGCCTTTGCCACATTAGGTTCTGTGATAGGAGCTGTCATCAATTACGTACTTTCGTTCTATTTGGGACGACCTTTGATGTATCGTTTTGTGAATAGTCGCTTAGGCCATTTGTGCTTGCTCAATCAGGAGAAACTGGAGCGTGCAGAAGCCTATTTCGACAAGCGGGGTGTGATGGCGACACTTATTGGTCGCCTCCTGCCGGGCATTCGCCAACTCATATCCATACCTGCGGGGCTTTCACGTATGCATTTCGGCCACTTTGTCATTTTCACAGCCATTGGTGCTGGTTTGTGGAATATTATCCTGGCATTATTGGGATGGTATTTACAGAAGGTGGTTCCGTTAGAGCAATTGGATGAGGCTGTGAAGCAATACGAACGTCCTATTATTGCCATTATTATCAGTGCAGTGGTATTGGCAACTATAGTTTATTGCTTCCGCAAATTCAGAAGTTCGTCTCACTAAGGAATCATTCTCTTCATAGCTGAACAATAGCCAGAAATAAGTATTAAGCCAACTCTTCTCATCAATATAGAAAGAAAGGAGTTGGCTTAAATACTAGATATGAAAGTTTTTTGACTTTGCGAGAACGTAGTGCTACTCGCTTCGCTCCACTACAACTTTGTTAATAAGAGATTAAAGAATCACGTATTCCATCCCCTATACAAATAAGCATTCTGGGTAGTGTTTCTTACCTCATGTTTCTTTGCCATCAGTTTTGATTTAATATTATTCCATGATTGATTATCATCGAATTTAATCCGTACTATTTGGGGTGGTATGGGTACCACCTTTGAAAGTGGTACGGCGTTGTTTATACCTTATTATATTCGTTCATCTTGTGAATCAGAGGTACCTGTCCCTATGACCCTTCAGTCGGGCAACCTGTAAACAGCACAAGGCGATGTGCCGTGCCTGTGGATCCGCGGGACACTGACACGGCTTATCGCCTGAATCATCACATCATCTGGGAGCAAGCGGTGGTGATAAGGTTGTGTGAGGCAATACGCACTGCGCACTGCCTCACGCTCCTGTCAACACAGCGTCTTATATTAATTTCCTGACCGCTCCATTATTTTGATGACATTGATTTTTGGAACATGAATAAAAGTTTATCTTTTTCGTTCATGCGGATATTATCAGAATAACCGCCTTTTGTTATTTGATACCCGCATG
>JALERS010000061.1 GCA_022763905.1 Prevotellaceae bacterium
TTCTGGCATCTTATGCTTAAAAAAAATCATATAGAATATTTAGGTGGTTAAATTAAGTTGACTCATTATATATGACTTGAATACTGGCGTTGTAGCTGCATCGTAATTTATTACAATCCTCCAATGATTTCTACCATACGCTTTTGCATCCTCATCCGTTTTCCTGATTAACTTGCTTGCAGCATTATCGTAGTCTACCTCACAAGTTATATTCTCGCACTTAAAGTAATTAATTATATTAGGCAATTCTTGTACATACCCAAATGAGGTTATGAACAGTTGAATCTTTCTAAAGCCAGTAAATAGCTGCGAAAATATCATCAAGAAGATGTAAGAGGGCGATATTTCCGTACTGTTAAACACAGATAAATCAACAGGGCAATGACATGCACAATAGCCATCACACAGAAAGCAACCCGGAAATTCCAATATTCTGCAACAATTCCTCCCAACAATACTCCTGCGCCAATACCCAAGTCCCATGAGGTCAACAAAGTACTGTTTGCAGTTCCTCTTTCATTACGTTCTGCCATAGCAATAATCATGTTCTGAAATGCAGGCCACATATGTCCATTACCCAAACCTATCAGGATGGCAGAAAGATAATATAACATATGTCCCTGCGCTACTACGAACAATATGTACCCAGCCGTTGATATGAAAATCCCCTGAAATGCATTCCGAAGCAAACGACCTTCCCGTAATGATTTCTGTCCCTGCAATCGAGACACTATCAGACCCACAGATAACATAAGGAAAAATGATCCGGTTTCTTCTGTGATGTGCATACACTCCTTGGAATAGATAGCGAGATAATTACTGAGAACACCCCAACAAAATCCGAAAAGACATACATTCAATGCCATAAACCATCCTCTGAACAAGAAAAAACGATCCATGGACAATGCTATTCGTTTCTTCTGAATAATGCGTGGCGGACACTGTAAGGTGAGTGCATTGTAAAACCCAATTCCCGCCGTCAAGAAGGCTATCCAAAACAGAATATCAAAATTATGGATTTCCTTGTAGATGTACAATCCTACTGTTGGTGCAATGGCAGATGCCAGATTGTTGCTCAATCCATAGAGACCTATTCCCTCTTTACGACGTGAAGACGGAAGTACATCAATGGCCATCGTACTGTTGGCAACTGTTGAGGCACCAAAAGGCGCACCATGTAATGTACGAACAATCGCAAACATCAACAGTCCTCCGGCAACGATATAGCCTCCAAACAGAATGAAATATAAGAACAGACAGATAAGCAGAACAGCCTTGCGGGGGAAACTGTCAACAACAAATCCACAAAGGGGTCGCACCAATAAGGCAGCAACGGTATACCCAGAGAGTACGATGCCTATCATATCCTTGGATGCTTGAAATGTCTCACTCAGATACAAAGGCAGGATAGGAGCCAGCAGATAAAAAGAGAAAAACAAGGTGAAGTTGGTTACCATCACCTTGTTGTAATTTCTGTTCCACAATTTTTCTCCGTTCATCAGAATAAAATTGTTGTCAATCCATCTCTTTAATTTTAGAGATGAAAGGAAATCGAAGAATCTTATTTCACATTCTTTTCGCTATTCCAAAGCAGAGCACACAAAACAATGCCCACTGCACTACCAATCACAAACATGAGATTGGCTAATCCCCAACTTTGATTGGCAATATATCCTACTATGATTTTGGAGAAGAGGGAATCACCGAAAAGGTATCCGAACAGGCCTACGAAACCTGCTGCTGTTCCGGCAGCATTCTTGGGTACAGTATTAAGTGCCTGAACTCCTATCAAAGCGACAGGGCCATAGATAAAGAATCCGACAATAATCAATGCTACATATACCAGAGTCTTGGTGAAAGTAGGATCACCACCTCCAAGGAGTGGAGCCTGCCAATAAAGCAATGTGCCAATGAATACCATAATCATGCAAATTACATTAGGAGGCGCACAACGTCCTTTGAAGAATTTGGCGGAAATCCATCCCATAAAGATAGTACCGACAGCTCCCACATAATTGTGTACAGAGAAAGCCACTTTACATTCGTCTGAATTCATGATTCCTTCCTCCTGCAAATATGTTGGAGACCAGTCACCTATTCCATAGCGTACCATATAAACCAACACATTGGAAACTGCGATTACCCACAGCAGTTTGTTTTTCAGGACATAATCGAAAAACAAGGTCTTGAATGGGAGTTTTTCTCCCACACTGGACTTGCTCTTGACACCTGAGAAATCCTGTCGGTACTCTTGAATAGAAGGCAGACCGCATGATTCAGGAGTATCGCGCAAGGACCACCAGCAGAACACGGCAATCAGCAAAGCTACAATAGAAGGAACTATAAAATCAGCTCTCCATGATTCACCAATTCCCATTGTACCAAAAATTACCACACCCAGCATAGCAAGCAATCCCAAAGAACCGCTGCCAATAGTGTGTGAGGTATTCCAAATACTCATCTTGAAACTGCGTTCATTCTGCGAGAACCAATGAGCCATGATTCTTCCACAAGGAGGCCATCCCATACCAGACAGCCATCCAATCACCAGCATCAGGAAGAAAATAACGGCTGCATTGAAGGCCATATTGGTAGCACTATATGGGAAGATACCCACTCCTATCATCGTCAAAGCAGAAATAACAAGACCGACACATAGGAATTTTCTGGCATCTGAGCGGTCAGAAATGGTGCCCATGATGAACTTACTGAATGCATAGGCAATGGATACTGCCGACATGGCAATACCTACCTTGCCTTTGTCAATCAAGCCCTGCTCAATCATGTCGGGAGCTGCCAATGACAGATTCTTACGTACGAGATAGTAGCCTGCATATCCCAAAAACGCACCCATGAATACCTTGAAACGCATGGAAGCATATACTTGTTTAATCTTTTCCTTAGGAAGCAGCGGTTTGGCTGCAGGTGGATCTAGAAACCTGGACATATTCTTATATTTTTATTAGTATTAATAATTCAATGACGGTAACAACTTATTGATGGGATTCTTCCAAAAGCTCTCCCAATTCTTTGATATTCTCAGCGATGAGATCTGGTTGACGGGGAGCTGCTTTAGCCACCTCCAACGTGGTCTCTCCCGACAACACCAGACATCCAAAGGCATTGGCATTATGAGCCATAGCTATATCTGTATAAATACGGTCACCTACCATGGCTATCTGTTCCGGCTTTAGATTCTTCTGTTGCTGAATACCCACCAGCATGTTGGGATCAGGTTTGCCGAGAGTAATGTCTGGTGTTCTGCCTGTGGCACTTTCCAGACACTTGCAAATAGAACCGCAATCTACCAGTATGGTTTTCTCATTGGTAGGACACACCTTGTCTGGATTGGTAGCAATATAAGGGATGTTCTGGGAAATCCACCATGCAGCGCGGCAGAGACGACTATAGTTCAAAGTCATGTCAAAGGCTGCCACAATGATGTCGGGTACGTCCTCTGCATCATCTGCTGTAGAAATGAATCCAGCCTTCTCAAACTGTGAAATCATGGATGGTGTACCCAGCAGGAACAGACGTTTGGCAGATGGATAATGGGCTTTTATATAGTCAATGGTAGCAATGGTTGTGTTGTATATCTCCTCTTCCGTTGCATTGATTCCCATTTTTTTCAATTTGAGCAGATAGTCGTCAATTGACTTGGAAGGATTGTTGGTCAAAAATGAATAGGTAATGCCCATGGATGTGAGCTTTTCCAAAAACGGAATGGTAAAAGGGAAAAGGTGGGTTCCCATATAGATGGTTCCATCCATATCCAAAGCAACATGCTTTATCTTTGCTAATTTTTCTTTCAGTTGTAGTTCCATATTATTAATTATATCATTATGCGATTATTGCTTGTCGGTCTCTCCATAGGCATCAGCCTTGGCATTCCACATAAACATAAAGACGATAATGCCTAAGATGGCGATTCCTATCATACCCATGAATACATAATCCCAACTTTTGTCCGGATTGACCTTATTCATCAAATCAACAAAGAGGCCGACACCGACACCGGATACCAGTCCGCTGGCATATCCGAACATACCGATAAGTCCGTTGGCTGTAGCTGCAGCACGATTGGTGGCCTGATTGCAGGCTGAGATACCAATAAGAGCTTGTGGGCCGTAAATGAAGAAACCAGCCATAGCCAATGTAACTACCATGAGCCACATGGGTGTATCAATAGGCAGTATAAAGAAGATATACATAAAGACAGCCACACCAAGCATACAGAAAAGACAGGTGCGATGAGTCTTGCCTTTCAACCATTTGTCGGTTGCCCATCCGCTGAACAACATGCCGATAATACCGAATATTTCAAACACGGCAACTGTCCATCCTGCATTAGCCAAAGACATACCACGAGCTTCCTTAAGGAATGTGGGGCCCCAGTCGAGTACTGCAAAGCGAACGATATATACAAAGAAATTGGCAACGCCAAGAATCCATATCCATTTATTTCTGAACACCATCTTACGCAAGAAGGCCTTGTATTCCTCACCACCTTCTTTCCCTTTTTTGTTGACCGTGTGGATTTCAGGTAAACCAACCGACGAAGGAGTATCGCGAAGGAAAATGAATATCCCCAACGAACCAGCCAAGGCTATGGTAGCAGGAATCCAAAAACACCAACGCCAAGCACCAATATGAGCAGCGGAATCCAGAACACTCTGCATCTTGTCGGCATCGGCCATATCCACATGTAAATGGGCCGCTATATTGGCAACAATCTCAGGATTGGCCGACATGTTTGAACCCATTGTTCCCATAACATATCCGCACAATATAGCCACTATACTGGCACCGATGGAATGAGATGTATTCCAAATAGACATTTTGGTACTCAGCTCATTGGCAGGAATCCAATGGGACAACAAACGGGCACACGGAGGAAAGCCTGTTCCTTGAAACAAATTGTTGGACAAGACAATGATGCCGAAAATCAACACCATCATATTGGTAAATTGAGGACCTGAGGTTTCTCCCGTTATCAAAGTACTCAAATCAGCACCGAAACCGAATGCATAGTTGGCTATAGCACACAACAACAGACCAATGGCCATATGGTATCGGGCATTGATACGGTCGGCAACAAGACCATTTAGGAAACGTGACAAACCATATACCACTGTCACCAGTGTAAGAATAATACCGAAACTGGTTTTAGTGATTCCATATTCGGCACTCAGACCAGGAATGGCAAAAGAAAAGTTCTTGCGTACAAAATAGAACAAGGCATAACCAATCATGGTGGCGAAAATCGTTCGCCATTGCCAGTAGACAAATGATTTAGTAGTTTTTTCCATTGTCGCTGACTTCCTAATCTATTAAACCATTCATCTTTCTAGTCTCCTCCACGTCCAAAGCTTCTGCCAGAATAGAAACCGGATTAAGTACTTTGGCTGATGTAGACATCTCAATCTGCCACTTACAGGTTTCGCAGTCAGTTACAACATTATCGGGATGGATGGATTCAATCTGCTGGAAGAGAGGAGCACCGATTTTCTGTGAAACCTCATAGTTTTCCTTTTTGAATCCATAAGTACCAGCAATACCGCAACACACGGAGTCAAGCATTATCAGTTCGACACCAGGAATCATCTTCAGCATTCCTGTACTATAGACACCCCATCCCATACGTTCCATATGACAAGCTGTATGATAGGCCAGTTTTTTCTTGTAGTCCTTGCGGAAAGCCAATTTGATTTCTCCTTTTTCTATCAATTGATAGAGGAAGCGTGTAGCCAAGAAGAGATGGTCTTGTGCAGCCTTATTGTCCAGGTTCAGCAGATGACCATATTCATCCCTCATTGTAAATGTACAGGTAGAAGAAGAGGTAATGACTTCCATTCCTTTTTTCGCAGCAGCTCCAATGGATTTCAAATTGAGTTCTCCTTGACGGGCAGCCTGCTTAGACATACCATTGGCAATAAGAGCTACTCCACAACATTTCTCCTTATCAAGCAACTGCACTCCATATCCTACAGCATTCATCACCTTGACAAGATCCTTACCCAATTGAGGGAAGTTGTAGTTGACATAGCATCCATGGAAATAACTTACCTGCTTAGCAAACTTCTTCTGAGATGAAGCCGCATAACGCTTGTACCAAGTTTCAAATTTCTGTGAAGCATAGGCAGGGAAAGTTCGATGTTTATCTATTCCTAACACACTGTGCATAACAGCCTTAACAGGCGAAAGACTGACAGCAAAGTTGGCAATGGGAGCTGCAAGAGTAGCCATGCCTCCTACTAGGTCTGTATTAGCCAGTGTAAAATCTCTGAGACTAGGACCATGCTTAGTGTATTTGATACGAGCGCTCTGGATGATATCACCGATTTTCACACCTTGAGGACATGCCACTTCACAACGTTTGCAATTCAAGCACATCTTCAATGCTTTCTCATCGAAGAAACTGGGGTCTTTCATACGATATCTCTCACCATCTGGACCGGCATGTTTCGGACCAGGGTAAGAAGTAGACACTCCGGATACAGGACAATATACGGTACATATAGAGCATTTCAGACATTGTTCCAAGTCGTGGTCACTAATGCTCAGTAATTGAAGATTGTCTGACATATGCGAATTATTTTAGAATATTTTGGGCAACAGTCAATGCGCTGAAAATATCAACGCCTTCACCATCGGCTAGTTTAACAAAATTATGACCACTGAGGATAGAACCAACAGCATATAGATTACTAATGGGAGATCCCTGCTTTAACACTTGGAATTTCTCGGTAGTAGATACACCATATTCCATATAAGGCTGTGCTTCGTAGACGTCTTCCTTCACCCAATCTGTTCGCTGTGCAGAAGCATCCACGTCGAGGTCAAACAGCGGCTCATACACTTTCTCATAGTTGGAAGCAAGGCCATTGCTTTGGAAGGAACCCGTGGCAAGAATAAACTCGGATGCTTCCAAAGGCTCTTCAGGTAGAGCAGAAGAATTGACAGATATCAATTGATTGCCTTTGAATTGTCCTTCAGTCACCTTATGTCCCAACAGGAATGTACCTCCTAATGAAACAAATCGAGCTTTCAGCATATTTTGGATTCTGATACCAGGGACAGAAGGTGGCATTGTAGCTACCATATACAGAGGTTTGTTGACTTTCTCTTTCAGCGTGGCAAATACTGACGCATCCGTCAAACCCAATATAGCTGGCATCCAAATAACGTCTGCTTCTCGGGCAAGTTCATTAAGACAGGTAACCAATTCATTGAGCAGTCCTTCGTTTTGCAGGATTTTAGCCAAATTGGAAGACCTCATCTCTGAAGGACTGGAACGTCGCTCACTGAGAGCAGCGATGTTCAGAGTAGCCTCCTTGACAATAGCTCCTTTGCTTTTTATACTTTCCTTAATGAAATGTACTGGAAAATCCATATATCCTTCTATGTTGACAAGCAGGATATTGGCATAAGGCAAAATGTCACAACTGTCGCTGACAGCCATGCCCTCCAATGTAAGCCACGTCGGTTTAAGTTGACCTATTGGAGTCAAACGAAAATGGTTCTTAGAGATATCACCTTGCAAAGCGATACCAGCCTCCTTCAGTAACGTTATGGCCTGGTCTGCCAAAGAAGGTATAGCATCTACTCCTATTTTCTTATAGGGATGACCTGCAGGTAGTGATGCTACTGCTTCCAACGGGTTAGTAACAGCATGACCTTCATTGTCAAATCCCAACAATCCCAACGAACCTGAAGAAAAATGGAGAGTACTTTGGCCTGCAGCAACAATAGCGACTTGCTTTCCAGCCTTTGCCAGCGCAATGCCGCATGTCAAACCACTCAGGCCACCTCCAATAATAATATTGTCAAATTTCATGATAAATCCTCCTAGTAACTTTATTGTTTGTCAAGACCACAAAGTCCTTGATACACATTAGACATCAGTTGGGCTTCATTCAGAGTGGGTCCCCATCCTACTGGGTACATACCCTTCCATCTCTCATTAATAAAATCAGCCAAGTCGGCCGTTGACTCTTTGACACTGATACCGCAAGCTGCTCCCAATACATGGGCAGCGCGCATAGCACATAGTTCACTTTGGCATGTTCCCATACCTACACGAGTACGACGGCGTAACTGTGTCAATGTCTTGACATGCTGTTTTTCTACTACATATTTGATTTCACCCACTGTCACCTCCTCACATTCACATACCAAGGCATTGTCCATCTTATCCTTAGCAGGAATATTGTCTGCGAGAACACCATGACGCCCAGCCTGAGCATTGAATGCATAGGACTTCTTGGAAGAAAGAGATGGAGTTTCTGCCGTTCCGGGAAGTGGTAATGAGGCTGTCTGACACTTCTGGTTGACTGCCAGTTTTTGGCAAACCAAGTCAGTTACCGTTTCAGCCATCAGTCGGTAGGTCATAAGTTTGCCACCTGTAATGGTAACAAATCCTGCCAGTCCATCTCTGGTTTCATGGTCAAGGCATACAATACCACGACTGATACTACGTCCTGACGGATCGTTGTCGCTGGCAACCAATGGACGTACTCCTGCATAAGCACGAAGAATACGCGTAGTAGCCAATGCGGGAGCCAGTTGAATACCTTCCTTAAGTAGCACCTCCACTTCTTCAGGAGTCACTCTCATATCATCGACAGTCTCAATAGGAACACGATCAGAGGTAGTACCGATGACTGTAATAGCATCTCCAGGCACTAGAATATCTGCATTGGCAGGTTTGCGGCAACGGTTAATGACCATATTATTGACACGATGGCCGAATACCAGCAAAGAACCTTTGGCAGGAAACATATTGATAGTGATGCCTGCTTTACGCGCAATCAGCGAGCCCCAGATACCGGCTGCGTTCACTACTATTTCTGCCCTTTCTTCTGACTTTTCACCATTTAAAGTATTGAGGAGACGTACTCCACATACCTTGCCGTTTTCAATAATAAGGTCTGTCACTTCATGATACGTCAACACGTCTGCGCCATGCATTTGGGCATCCATGATATTCGAAACCGTCAAACGGAAAGGGTCCACCGAACCATCTGGTACACGCACGGCACCAATCAGTGTTGGATTGACTGCTGGTTCTAGTCTTTTAGCCTCCTCGGGATCAATAATATCAGCACGGATGCCTGCTTTCTGACATGCCGCAACAAACTTGGCCTGATAGGCCAAATCGTCTTCCGGAAGAGTAATAAACAGACCATCGTGCTCTTCCACACAATGACGTGCAATCTTACGGAGAACCATATTCTCCTCTATGCATTCGGTGGCCGATTCACTATCAGTGACCGCATAACGAGCACCGCTGTGCAACAGCCCGTGATTGCGTCCAGTAGCACCAGTAGTAAAGTCATAACGCTCCACTATCAAGGTCTTCAAACCACGAAGAGCGCAATCTCTCACTGTTCCAGCACCAGTAGCTCCTCCACCGATGACAATAACATCGTAATGCTTTTTAGCTATTGTAGAACTCATATGATTATAAATGTATATTATTATTTGACCATGATATCTATCCGACAAATTTACAAGAATTTTCCCGATACACAATACAATTATTATGATTTTTCAGAAAAGAGTACACTTCCTGTATTAGTTCAACACTTGATTTCATATATTACAATTGAGAAATGAGCATAAAGACAATCCAAGTCTAACCTAACAGATTTTCTTTAAGAATATACCATGATACTTCTCCAATAAATCTTGGTCCAATAATGTATAATCCTGACAAATATAACAAAAATCGGCTAGCAAACTACCTTCAACATTCTATCATTCAAGCAGCAATCACAATTCAAATAACAGAATAATTGACTATATAACAGTAACCCTGATAGAAATTGAAGACTTCAAATAAAGCAACGCTACTAACAACATCTTCATGTTTGCCCTACTGACTGAGTGGTATACATTGCTCTAAATATTTCTACAATGACAATATCTCAGCCGTTTAGATATTTTTCAAACCATCCTCTTTGACAGATAGAATACTCCCCTATCACCTATTTCTAAAAAGTGCTCAGAAAGATGTGATGGTCCAATATTTATTTCTTTTGAACTATCACTTAAAATACAATTAGATAATTTACTGGATATTAGTTTCCTGCCGGGAACAAATCAATGAATTTCATCTGCTTTTCAATGGCATGTTGTCTCTTAACCAAATAGGCAGATGGATATTGCGAATTGAATCGAAGAGGATTGGGCAAAGAAGCGGCAATCAGAGCGCACTGGCTACGAGAGAGATGATAGGCGGTGGTATTGAAATGATATCGAGCTACAGCTTCTGCACCATAAATGCCTTGTCCCATTTCTATTGAATTAAGATAAACTTCCATGATTCGCTCTTTATCCCAAAACAATTCAATCATAATGGTAAAATACACTTCAAATCCCTTCCTCAGCCATGAAGATGTCGGCCATAAAAAAACATTTTTGGCTGTCTGCTGACTAATAGTGCTAGCACCTCGCTTACGCTTTCCGTTCATGTTTTCACTCAACGCATTACCGATTTCCTTAAAATCAAAGCCATTATGAGAAAGAAACCTCTGATCTTCCGATGCTATTACGGCTACAGGCATATATCGAGACATGGAATCAAGTGGCACCCAATGATGTTTTAAGCGCGGCATCTGTCCATCTGCAACCTGCTGAACCATGCGAATCACCATAAGAGGTGTTACTGGCACAGGCACAAAGCGAAAAAGAAGGACAACAAAAAGAGTGGACACAAAAAACAAACTCAATGCGACAAGCGCTATTTTCCTGATGATACTGAAGATAAACATGGTCTAATTCGTAATAACACAACAAAAAGATATGACATCCATTCGGTATTGATATATAAGAGGTTTGACCTGTGTGCGTTTTAGCTCACTCAACAACACTCCCTATGAATCACGCAGGATAGGTCCCTGCACTCTGTTGTTGAAATCAATGCCCAGATTGCCTTGGGTATTGTTGACATCGACAATAAACGTTGGTGAAGCGCACGCAGTCTTGTCCGCCATAATTATTGGCGGTCGTCAAACGATTGGCCCTGATACTCGGACTGTCAGATTGAGGCTTGACGATAAACCCCTGCGGATTACTGTCGGTGCGTAATAGGTGTATGAATTGCACATGATGGGATGATACAACAGAAATAGCTAGCAATCTGAGTTACTGACAATCTGAGACATCTGCATCTGTTTCCTATACATTGATCTGACTTTTGAATCCACCATAGGGGGCATTTCATAACCTGTTATCGCGCCGTCATGTGGCTAGAGATGGCATTTCTTATCGGAGATTATTGAACCGTTTCTGTCTGAGCAGCCTTAATCATATTTTCACTGGCATACATATATATTTCCACACGGCGGTTCTGACTGCGTCCCTCTTGTGTAGTGTTGCTCGCTACGGGTTCTGAAGAGCCTCGGCCCTCAACTGCACGAAAGCGGTTAGACGGAATAC
>JALERS010000065.1 GCA_022763905.1 Prevotellaceae bacterium
CCCTCGCATCCATACGAGATATAAGAACATATGCTCAAAGATCTGAACAAAAGCGTAGATATATGAATGCCATTGTATTCTTTATCAAGACCAATGGTCTGTATGACTGCTTTAAAAGAAATGGAGGCTCGTTGAAGTCTGCTATTACCTATTCAAGCCATTCGATGGATGAGAAGTTGACTTTGATAAGGGATTATACATGTTAATAATAATCATCATCTGACGGTTTGGTCTTTTCGAGTATTGTATCCTTCAGTCGGAACCAATTGTATAATAAACAATATGTATTTATCAGAATTAAGACTTTGGAACTTTAGAAAGTTGGGTGGTGACAACAATATAGACCTCGCCAGACCTCACTTGATTGTTCCATTCAAGAATAAATTGAACATCTTGGTTGGCGAAAATGATTCAGGGAAGACTGCAATCATTGATGCTATCAAGTTGGTCATTAAAACTCATGCAATAGAATGGATAAAACTCGAAGATTCTGATTTCCACAATACCATTGATAATTCAGTAACGAGAGAACGTGTACACGTAAGTAGGACGATGAAGGACTTAGTTGCGGATTTGAGGGATTATATTATTTCCTTGACATATTTCTATTTGTAACTCTACATCCCCGAGAAGACTTCAGCATCTATTAGAAAAAACTCATTGACATCTATCTGTCAGATTGCCTATCACGCATCTGTCCGCCAGATGCAATACGTAATCTGTCCCCGGTACTCCCTTAAAGAGGAAAACATCCTCTCCTTCAGGAAAGGAGCGAGGAGAGGCAACCCCATTTTTACCGTCCTAATAGTCGGAAGCGTCTTTTTTCATCTTCTGTCATTAGGGGAATCCTCTTCACCAAGTCAGCATGCTGTACATCCCATTGGGCAAGGCAGGCCGTCAAAGTATTCCGTTCCTCTTCCGTATGACAGAAAGCCCCTATGAAGTACTTGTCATCCTGATTCATTTCAGTAGTCATCAACACCTCATAGTCAGTACCAGAGAAACCCGCATCCTCAAAAGTCTTCTCAACATCCTTTGGTAAAAACGGAGCAGACTGTTACAGCAAAAACGGCCATGCTGTTACAGACTATTCCGTTTTTACCACTCTGAATGGATACCACGTATTTTCTTGGAGGTTCTTCATTACGAGCGAGTCTCCAACTCCTGTTTTTATTCCTATTAGTCACATAAGGTTGAATAGAGTTTTAAAATGTATCTATCCGAAAATTGGGGCACTACGCAATTGCTGCCTGATTGCAGGCAGTTCGCAGAATGTCCTTTTAGAAAGAAAAATAATTGCAAGTGTTAACTGTTAACGCGTAACTCGCCCAACGCCATTGCTACCTCACCTGCCCGAGAATCACCTCAGGCGAAGTGCCCATCAGCGTGATGGCTGATATCTTATGTCCACCATTGGCATTCAGCGAGTGACCGCAGTGATAAATCTTGTCGTCGACTACCAGCCAGCGGTCGTGACTCTCCTTCCTCCATTTCCGTATGTCGATATGCTCCTCGGGCGCAGGAAACAAGCGGTCGTGCTCCTGCATCAGCCGTTGCATGCCGGCACCCACTCCCGAGGTGTATATTACAGCCACCACACCCTTGGCGCGCACATCCAGTATGTCGAGCGTGAGAGACGACACATATCCATCGATGATTACCACCCTGTGCAAGGCCGACTTCACCAGATTCTCCAAGGCAGCACGTGCCGTATAGAAGTCACCTTCGAAGAACACCATCTCGGCAGGAGGAGTAGAAGTGCGGATAAAGAAATCCAGCTGCTCCTGCTGTCGAGCCTGAACATCCTCAAGGCGCGACATACGTTGATACTGTTCATCAAATCGTATGTCCATTTGACGCTGAATAGCCAAGAACTGTTGGTTTACAGAGTAGCCCCTCAATAAATGTTCCTTCAAAACTCCCGTAGCCCAGCGACGAAAAGCCGTTGCATTGATGCTGTTGACACGATAACCCACAGAAAGAATGGCATCGAGATTGTAGAATTGTGTTTTATATACCTTGCCGTCTGTGGCAGTATATTCCAAAATGGAATGAACTGAGTTCTTATCCAATTCACCTTCCCTAAAAATATTGTTCAGGTGTTTGGAAATTGCAGGTTGTTTGACCCCAAAAAGGTCTGCAATCTGCTGCTGTGTCAGCCACACGGTATCATACTCTACATCCAGCTTAACCTCTATCGATATGGTCTCATTGGGCTGGTAAAGCACAATCTGAGAGTTGCCTCCCTCATAATCTTTCTTTGCAATATCCATTATAGTATGCTAATGATTATGTGCACAAAATTACTGCTTTTTATGAATTGTGCAAGTTTTTGAAATTTTTGCAGAATTCAGAATATTTACTTTCGTCGGCTTATCATTAAGTATTAACTGTTAACACGTAACTCGCGTTTTTTATACTACACATTTGCAGCAATCCCCTTAATCTCTTCCTCAACCATCTTGTTAAGCTGAGGTAGTATCTGTTCAATTTTGCGGCACTAGACCTTGTTGAAGTGAAAGTCGATGTCATCAAGAAGGTCATTGAAGAGGTCTTCGGACATATCACTGGCATAACCTGCTGCTATCATGGTGATGCCAGCAAGTTTCCGCACTTCTTTGTTAGTATGAAGGTCATACACTCCCACGGTTACTGTGAGGAGTGTCTCGTACATAATGTTGCAAAAATGCAGAATCTGCGACTATGCGTTACTTCTCTACAAAACTTGTCCCAAAGAACCGCTAGATGTTCATTCTGATCCTCTATTCATATATATTGTGTTATTATTCAACAATCTCATCTATTTCATTAGATGAGTCATTATCTCTTTTACTGCTCTGAGGTACATAGAATCCAGTTTTAGCATCTGGTATCCATCCAGGAACTGAAGCCAAACTAAACCTTCGGCCAATATTAGCCAACTGACTTGCTCGAGCACTCAATTGTGACAAAGGCTCTGTAATGGCTTTCATCTTGTCTGCTTGTTCTTGTAAACTATCAATAAACACCTTATAACTATCAAGCGCGCCGAATATGTTGGTGTCGGCCAAGTTAAAATGTGTTTTGGCCTCCATAGATTTTAGATAAGCATCAAGACTTGACATAGCCATTGTTGATTGTAATATACTTGGTGCAATTTGGTCTCGATAAAAATCTATAATACCTTGATGAACTGTCTTCACCTCTGTAATAGTTTCTTCCTTCAACGCAGCATTAAACTTCTCATTGGCGAAGTTTAAGAAGTGCTCTTGATTGTATATAAGAATGCAATGGTTGTTGGTCTGTTCGTGAAACTCTTTAATCAATTCCTTGCGTGGGCCATACTTTTTTCCTCGAAACTCCAACATCCAGTCTTCTTTCAGATCATCAGATACGAAGATGACATCTTTACTTGTATCTGCCGCCTTCCTGATTATCTGCTTCCAAACAATCAAGTCGCCATAAAGATGTCTTTCCCCTGCAGCTCGTTTATCTGCAGTATTATCTTTATAGCCTGGAGGAATTTTCTCTGCATACCGGTTCTTACCTTCTGCATATATCCCTTTTAGCTCATCTACTGAATAATCGTCGCCAACACGACCTTCATATAACTCACCAAGTTTTTCCAGAATCGTATCGTTGTCAAAATATCCATTGTCATTCTCCTTAAGATCTTCCAAATAATCTCTCAATAACTTTACATATCTATCGTAGCGTTTGAAGAATTCCTTATGCTGTAAATAGGGATGATGATGGAAGTTCTGTTTGAAGAACCCTTCTAATGCGGCTCTATCTTCATCCAATCTTTTTGATAGGACATCACAAGCTGCCTGTGATTTGTAGGCCACTTCCATTCGGTTGTTATTATACTCCCAACCAACTTGAAAAGGCATCCATAGTTGGTCACCGAAGGTTTGCATGTAGTTAAGGATGTCATCACAAGTTTGTTTGTTATAGCGATAAAGATTCAAAAGAATGTTAGTGTCAAATACCACTAAACCACTCTCCCAAATCTCTTTTAGCTTTTCGTCAGTGAGACTATATTGTTCAAAGAATTTTGTTTTCATAAATCCTATTTTTTACTGTACTTTCTATCAATATCCTTATCACACTTTTCGATGAACTCCACAAAATGGTCATCAATATAGCGGATTTGACTGTTGAAGATGTGTAATGCTAATTGAAGGGTTATGACAAAGGCCGGAAACATGATATGATCTTCGTTTAACTGAGGGCCGAAGAAAGTTTTGTGGTGTTCCTCATCCAAGAACGAGAAACTCTGCCCTACACCATCAGAATTAGTGTGGACAAACTCGCAAAGAGTGTGGTAGTATCTTGCTACTCCAGAATATTCAGCATCCATCAGGTCATTATAGAATTTGACTGTTTTCGCACGATACTCTGTGTCATGTTCAGAACGTTCGTCTTCCCAATACTTATTGGCAAATCGTAGGCTCATCAACTTATCATTCGTATCTTCAGGTAATGTCTCTGCAGTAACAGCCTCCTCTACAACTTTTCGGGTATAATAGAGAATCGAAGCATTCTCCAGAGAACTGCGAATTAGCATCAATGCAGAATGAACGAAACCACTTTCAATTAGCTTGAGCGCACCATCACTACATTCCTTCATGCGCCAGCTCATCGCATAGACAAACGTTGCTAGTTTAAAAGGCAATTTCGACTTACGCGAGAACTGCCTATTCTCTATTTCCTCAATACAAACAAGCGAGAGTTCTTCAAGTTCCTCGTGAATATCATTGATTATATCTTTTGAATCTTGTGTCATAAGTCCATTAATTCTTCGTTCTGACCGAGGTTACGATCCTAGTAAAGACCAAATCGTCAGATATTGTTTATTCGGTTTT
>JALERS010000086.1 GCA_022763905.1 Prevotellaceae bacterium
CAGAAGAGGTCTTTCCGACAAATATCTTCTCCGTTCTCAACGAGTGTCCCCCATTATCTACTGAGCCAAAATTATTCAATACAATCCCCACTCAATTTCTACTAAGCCATTTTTATCCCCACTGATTTTCTACTGAGCCCATTTATAGAGTGATGGTTGATAGGAGCAAAAAGAAGAAGTGCATCGGAATTAGCCAACCGACGCACCTCTTATGAGTAGAATAAAAATATTATTCTTCCAGAACTAATTAACTGAGGCTGAACTTGGGTTCTTCTTCAGTTCCAGATTCGTTGAGTTTTCCTTCACGGAGCAACCATCCAAGGGCAAGATACAATTCGGTAGCACGACGTACCTTGATACCTTTCATGATTTCTTTTTCTGTGGACTCTCCGTTTTCATTCAGATACTCCCATACTTTTCCAGCTAAAATGCCGGCTTTTTCTTCTAATTGCATAGTAAATATTAAATGTTATCAATGCAAAGTTACGATTTTTTTTGGGGAGCTATGCAATAAATGGTAAGGAAAAGCACTGAATGATAGTCTTGAAACAAGAAAATCAGTTGATGACTTTAACTTTTGATGCTTGTAGTTTACACTTTGAGCGTAATTCGTTGATATCGCTGCCGATAGGTGCAGATGCTAGGACAACACCCATTCTGCGCCGTATACGACTTGTGTATTTCCCGAAGATGCGGATATCTGTGCAGGGAAGGGCAAGAGCTTCTTCAATGCCTTCATATGCAGGTGGAATGTTACTTTTTTTATCAGAAAGGATGACAGCACTAGCACCTGCCTTTTCCAAAGTGATAGATGGGATAGGGAGTCCCAATACAGCCCGCGCGTGCAGTTCAAATTCGTTTAGATTCTGTGTATTGGAAAGAGTAACCATTCCTGTATCATGTGGACGAGGTGATAATTCGGAAAAATAGACACCTTGGGTGTGACTGAGGAAAAACTCTACACCCCATAGTCCTGCTCCAGTCAGTGCACGTGTCACTTTATCAGCGATAGCTTGAGCTTCAGCCAAATGTTCTGGAGATACGATAGCGGGTTGGAAACTTTCTTGATAGTCACCATTCTTTTGGACATGGCCAATGGGGGCACAGAAAAGGGTAGGTCCATTCTTCTGGGTAACTGTAAGAAGGGTTATTTCTGAATCGAAATGAATGAACTCTTCTACAATGACTTCCATGATGTCTCCTCGACTTCCTTCACAAGCGTAGTCCCAAGCCTGTTTCAGGTCTTTTTCTTCCTTGACAATGCTTTGTCCTTTTCCTGACGAAGACATGAGAGGCTTGATGACACAAGGGAGTCCTATTTGGGTAGCTGCCTCCTTCATTTCTTCAAAGGTGCTTGCGTAGAAGTATCTGGCAGTCTTGATACCAAGTTCTTTGGCCGCTAGGTCACGGATGGCTTTGCGATTCATCGTAAAATTGACTGCATGAGCGCTAGGTACAACTTGAATACCTTCTTTTTCACAATCATACAGACGTTCGGTGCGTATGGCTTCTATTTCAGGAACAATAATGTCGGGTTGATGGCGATGGACAGCTTTCATCAGTGCATCACCATCAAGCATACTGAATACTTCACACTCATCTGCTACCTGCATGGCTGGTGCCTCTGCATAGTGGTCGCATGCAATGACATATTGCCCCAACCGTTTGGCAGCAATGGTAAACTCTTTTCCCAGTTCTCCTGAACCTAGTAATAAAATTTTCTTTTGTTTCATAAGTAGTATTGTGGTACGTGATGTCGTGTCGGTCTATAGCAGAGATGTGAATCAATCGTTATTTGAGTATGGGTGCGGCGGCTCTTGAGGATGGTGTCCCTCCTTCTATATAGGGCCAATTGTTTTCCCATTTGACTTGGTCCATGAGGACCATACGGCCAATTTCCGGATTTTTCTTGCTATAGGCATGGTAGAGTATCCAAGTGTTGCCGTTAATATCGGTTGTGATTTCTGCATTGTGTCCAGTACCTGCCCATTTGCTGTTGCCACTTATCATAATCTCGTGTTTGTTGTTGGTGAGTAACTCTCCAATCTTGTTGGTATAGGGGCCTAGTAAATTGGTGGAACGGGCACAGACTGTAGTGTAGGTACTATTGGCTCCATCACAGCATGAACCTTTTGATCCGAAGAAATAGTAATATCCGTCTTTCTTATAAATATAGGTTCCTTCATAAGCATTACCGGCAATTTTTGTTTTCTGTGCTCCAGGTTTGATTGTCAGTCCGTCATCAGACAATTCAATGGCATAGATGCCGTGAAAACTACCCCAGAACATGTATTTGTGTCCGTTATCTTCAATGTAGCAGGGGTCGATGCTATTTCTGACGCCAATTTCATAACTCAAAAAGAGTTTGCCATTTTCCTTCTCGGCCGTAAGAGGGTTGTCATAGGGCATAAATGGACCTTCTGGAGTGCTGGATACGGCTACTCCGATACCACAACTATCAATGCCGCCCCATTTGGACATGGCGAAATAGAGGACATACTGATCATTTATTTTATTGATACAGGGTGCCCAGTAGTATTTGACACCAGTTACAAAATCGGGACGGTGCGTGGAAAAGGCTCTTCCTACATAAGTCCAATTGACCAAATCCTTGCTCTTCATGATGTTTTCACCTGTACCATACAGATAGAAGTAGCCGTTGTCGGCTAGGATGTAGGAAGGATCTGCATAGCTGTCGGCAATGACGGGGTTGGTATATGTGTTCTGAAGCAAGGGTGATGCTGTGATAATCTGAGCTTTTGCTGACAGGCAACTTAAACAGGTGGCTAAGAAGAATAATAAGGCTGGCTTCATATATTTCTTGTTGAAGAGATAAAACAATTTTAGGGTACGGCTATTTTGTAACTACCCTTGTCGGTAGTGACGATGTAGGTACCAGACTGCAAATCCATGTTGTGTGAAACTCGTAGGCCATCAGTACGGTAGATGCTGTAATTGTCTGTACCTTCCACCAAGATCTGCCTGTTCTTTACGTATACATGCAAGGATGTGGAACTGACAGATTGAATACCGTCAAGACCTTTGCCAAGAGGGGTGATAATCCAAGCAAACCGAGAATTGCGGTTTAGAGGAAGTGAACTCTTGATGGTGGGGTAGGAAGTGGAGGTCGTGTCTGTGGCATGGAGAAACCGATGTACACCATATCTATCAGTACAATTAATGAGAACCTGGTCTTTGTAGATGGGGGTGATAGTCCACACTACGGCAGAGGCCTTATCGGCATTGCGTGGAAGTGAGTACTTGCCAATCTCTTCTGATTCTCCAAGATATTTCCCTGTGCCTACATTATATATATAGAATGACATGGTATCAGTGGTGGAAGCGCGCTCAAATATCCATTCTTGAGAATGTGTTTCCTTAGTGCGTGCTTTGTAGGTATAGAGCGGTGCATTGGCAGAGAAGTAGCCTCTACTGCCCTGTAGGCAAATGCCGTCAAAGTTGCTATATCCGCTGAATATGACATAAGTGCTCCCCTCTTGGAATGTAAATGCATACGATGACAGAATGATGGGGGAATATATACAGATTAATGAGAAAAGAAACCGACTCATTGTAACTGGTTTTAGATATTGCAAAAGTACAATTAATTCTTCATTCCCTCTGTGCTGTGTTTATTGAAAGCCTAACTCAACGATGTTAATTATTTTAAAAAGTTTGCTTAATACAGTACTATGTATTGCAAGGTATTATGTATTTTATTACTTTTGCATCGAAATCTTCAAGAAGCGGTGTAATAATCCGTTGGAAATGAATATGTAAACAATTTAATTAGTATGAGTTTAGAGAATGCAAAATCGCAGATGCGCAAGGGGATGATAGAATATTGTGTCCTTCTGCTACTGAAAGGGAGAGCTGCTTATGCCAATGACATTATCAGTCAATTGAAGGCAGCCGATTTGATTGTAGTGGAAGGAACGCTTTACCCTCTGTTGTCCCGGCTGAAGAATGATGGATTGCTGGAATATGAATGGAAAGAATCAATCCAGGGTCCTCCTCGTAAGTATTATGCCTTAACTAAGGAAGGCGAGGCCCGGCTGGCGGCGCTTGATATCTCTTGGACTGAGTTTGCCCATACGGTGGACTTGCTCAAGAGCAGACTGGAGACAGATGGGGATAGGATGTTGCCCAGTTTATAACAGATTTGTCCAATTACCTAATATATATTAATATGAAAAAGAATATTACAATCAATTTTTTTGGTACTACCTATGCCATAGACGAGGATGCCTATGAGTTGTTGGAACGATACATCAGTAGCATTTCTTCTTACTTCAGTACTCAGGAGGGAGGGGAGGAAATTTCAGAAGATATAGAAAGAAGGATTTCCGAACTTTTCTCTGAATTGAGGGGAAATGGTGTGGAATCTATTGATATCACAATGGTGCGTGATGTGATAGGAAGAATCGGTCAGGTAGAAGAGATTGTCAGTGACGCATCTGAGGCGACAGAAGGTTCCGGCTCATCTACAACATCAGATGGTCTCGGCGCACAAAATGAACAAGATACTATCAAGAAGAAATTGTTCAGAGATACACACAATGGAGTGCTGGGAGGAGTATTGTCGGGTTTGGCCTGTCGTTTTAGCGGTGATGTTGTCATATGGCGTCTGATAGTAACTTTGGCAGCTTTGGCTACTGCAGTGCTCCCGTTTGTTTTGGTCTATATTGTTTTATGGATTATTATTCCGGAGGCTGTCACGGAGGCTGATTTTCTGCAGATGAAAGGGAAGCCTGTTACTATTGACAGCATTGGAGAAGCGGTTATTGACTATAAAGGAAGAGCCTTGAAGACAGGAACTTGGATATGCAAGGGAATACTGGCGTTCTTGGGAGGCCTGCTGATGATTGTCTTGGGGGTTAGTGTTATAGGTATTCTCATCGTGCTTGTGCTGTTGGCATATGGATGGGTGCAGAATGGCAATATGTTTGAATTCGTGTTATCTGACAGAGAGATAGTATCGGCTGGTGCAACAGTACCCTTCCTTTGGTTAATGGTTGCCGTTTTGGTGTTTTTAGGCATTCCGTTCTATTGCATTCTGCATCATATGCTGACTTATTTCAAAGTGTCGCCTATGAGTATACGTCAGCGTATTGCATGGATGGTCTTATGGTTGGTATCTTTGTTGGTGCTGGTGTGTGCTTCGGTAGATTTTTCCGTGCGTATGGAAAAATCGGCACGTAGCTATTACACATACAATAATTGGACATGGGCTCATAAGGCTTATTTGGCAGGGTGTCTGGATTTTGGAAACGATAGTATCATGAACTCCTCTCGTGACAAATTCCATTTTGCCAAAGAAGTGAGGATTTCTGATAGAAACTCCCGACGTGTGCTTCCTGGATGGTATCGTCTGAAGGTTGGGGCTTATAGTGACAAAGCGGTCATTGAGGCTTATGTGCAGACCTGTGACTCGGTATATCGAAGTACTGTGCAGTGGGGTACATCAGAAAAAGTGTTAGACAAGGAGGGAGGTCATTTTACCTTGTGTGGACTACCTAAGGCAGTGGTTGACTCGGTTTTTGTAAAAGCGCCGCAAGATGTGGAATTCGGACTGAGGATGGTATCGGATACTGTGGGTAGCAACAGTCATAAACGATTTTATATCATGTATTTTGGCGATTATGAACTCGAAAAGTTAGACTGAACTCCTATTTGGATGGATGAATATGAATGAATAATGAAGCAGTGCCTCCCATTCCTGTGTGTTTGGGAGGCACTTGTTGAGAGGTGGGATTATCTGTTTTATGAGGGAATTATCTTGGCATAAGGAAGGATGCCAGCCTCTATTAGATTGTCTTGCCTAATTATACTAATGATATGTGTTTCCTGCCAGATTGGGGGAAGGGCTATTTGTACCGATAGATATCATCCTTTATTGAAGGTTGTTTTCCTTCTTTTGGAAAGAGTAGGAAGCAAAAATGATTTTTTTTCTTGGTTTGTTGTTTGAAATAACAAAATTATCACTACTTTTGAAAATACAATACAAATGAAGAGGAAGATGCTTCCTTTTTATCCAACATCTAACTGTCATTACCATGAATATAGACTGTTTGAAATTGAAGAAACCCTGCTACTTGAGGTTTGACAAGAATCAGATGACCAACTTGCAGATTTCCATGAACAAGGAGATGCTGCTGACCAATCATTTGGGGGGATTTTGTAGTACCACGATTGTAGGGTGCAATATTAGAAAATACAATGGTCTGGTTGTTGTACCCATCGCTAGCATGGATAACGAGAAGCATGTGTTGCTTTCTTCATTGGATGAAACGGTTATCCAGCATGGAGCTGAGTTCAATTTGGGCATCCATAAGTTTCAAGGTGATAATTACAGTCCAAAGGGCCATAAATACATTGTGAAGTTTGAGTGGGATCGTATTCCTACTGTCATATATCGTGTTGGTGGAGTGATTCTCCAAAAGGAGATGCTTTTCATGTCCAATGAACATCGTTTGCTGATACGTTACACATTGCTGGATGCTCATTCTCCAACGGTGTTGCGTCTGCGTCCTTTCATGGCATTTCGCAGCGTGAGGGAATTTACCCATCGCAATGGCAATTGCAATACTGGTTATGAATCGGTGGATAATGGTATTAGAATGTGTATGTATGAAGGTTACCCTGATCTCTATGTACAGACTAGCAAGAAGAATGAATTCCATTACACCCCCGATTGGTATATGGGTTTGGATTATCCCAAGGAGCGTGAGCGCGGATATTCTTCCAATGAAGACTTGTTCTGCCCGGGTTACTTCGAACTGCCTGTCAAGAAAGGCGAGAGTGTCATTTTTTCAGCTGGCCTATCTCCGATGGGACATACAGTTATGAAGCAGGCTATGCAAAAGGAAATGGATGAGAGGGAACCCATGAGTGATTTCTATAATTGCCTTGTACGTTCTGCCCATCAGTTCCATTTAGAGAAGAATGGCGAGCACTATTTGGTAGCAGGATTCCCTTGGTTCCGATGCCGTGCACGTGATTTTTTTATTGCTATGCCAGGTCTTACCCTCTATTTGGGTGAGGAGGACCTTTTCAACAGATATATGAAGACAGCAGCCAAGGCATTGACAGACTGGATGGATGGGAAACAGCCGGAAGTTGAGGTGTATGAGGTAGAACAACCTGATGTGTTGTTGTGGGCTATTTGGTGTCTGCAGCAATATGCCAAGATTACGTCATTGGAGAATTGCCAGAAGAAATATGGTGAACTCATAGAAAAGATAATGCGTTTTATCCTTGATGGAAAGCATCTCAATCTTTTCGTGCATGACAACGGACTCGTTTGTTCTGATGGAACTCGTACTCCTGTCACTTGGATGAATTCTGTTTATCCCGATGGCAGCCCGGTGATTCCCCGTTCGGGTTATATTGTGGAATTCAATGCCTTGTGGTATCATGCTATCTGTTTCCGTGAGGAAATGCTTCGTATATCGGGCAATGATGCAGAGGCTGATTTCTATCTCGACCTTTCCAAGAAGGTAGGCCAGTCGTTTCGTAATGTTTTCATCAACAAATATGGCTACCTTTACGACTATGTCAATGGAATGGATGTCAGTTGGGATGTCCGCCCCAATATGCTGTTTGCTATAGCATTACATTTCACACCTCTTACCCGTGAAGAAAGGAAGAATGTGCTTGATGTATGTACAAGGGAGCTACTTACCTCCAAGGGTATCCGTTCCTTGACCCCCAAAAGCGGTAAGTACAATCCTATATATGAAGGTCCCCAGCAGCAGCGTGACCGGGCGTATCATCAGGGTACAGCGTGGCCTTGGTTGACAGGTTTCTATCTGGAGGCCTATATGAGAATTTACAAACGCAGTGGATTGAGTTTCATTGAAAACCAGTTGATTGGATATGAAGAAGAATTGTTCTATCATTCGTTAGGTTCCATTTCAGAGATGTTCGACGGCAATCCTCCCTTCCATGGAAGAGGTGCCCATTCCTTTGCCATCAATGTGGCTGGTATCTTGCGCACCATCCGTTTGCTCGACGGATTCAATGTCAGTCTCAATGAATGAGGTGGTGAGTCTTATGTAAGATACTGTTTGATTGGGACAATATTTAGTGATAGATTTTTAAAAACAGGAATCATGAAAGTACTGATGTTTGGCTGGGAATTTCCACCCCATATCCTAGGCGGATTGGGAACAGCCAGTTATGGTCTTACCAAAGGTCTTTCCGTACAACCCGATATGGATATCACGTTTTGTCTGCCCAAACCCTGGGGGGATGAGGACAAAAGTTTTCTCAATATCATTCCTATGGATTGTGTCCCCGTTGTGTGGTACGACATGAACAGGGATTACTTGGCAGAGAGGCTCGGGAATCGGATGTCGCCAGAATTGTATTATGATATGCGTAATCATATCTATGCTGATTTCCGTTATATGCATACCAATGATCTGGGCTGTATAGAGTTTTCCGGACGTTATCCTGACAATCTGTATGAGGAAATCAACAATTACAGCATTGTAGCGGGAGTAGTAGCACGTCAGCAACAGTTCGACATTATCCATGCTCATGACTGGCTTACTTATCCTGCGGGTATCTATGCCAAGCAATTGTCAGGTGCGCCACTGGTTATCCATGTTCATGCAACCGACTTTGACAGAAGCCGAGGTCAGGTCAACCCTACCGTATACAAGATAGAAAAGGACGGAATGGACCATGCTGATTGCATTATGTGCGTTAGCGAACTGACCCGACAGACTGTCATCAATCAGTATCATCAGCATCCCGATAAGTGTATTGCCATGCACAATGCTGTTTATCCGTTGCCCCAACGTATTCAGGAATTGGTGGCACAGCGTAAGCCCTTTCATGAGAAGAAGGAGAAAATTGTTACCTTCTTGGGACGTATTACTATGCAGAAAGGGCCTGAGTATTTCGTTGAGGCGGCTCGTCTTGTCATTGAGCGTTCCCGTAATATTCGTTTCTGCATGGCAGGCAGTGGAGACATGATGAATGCTATGATAGAACTTGCTGCCCGCAAAGGCATCTCCCACAGATTTCATTTCCCTGGTTTCATGAAGGGAGACCAAGTGTATGAGGCTTTCCGAGACAGTGATGTCTATGTTATGCCTTCAGTCTCAGAACCTTTTGGTATATCTCCGTTGGAGGCTATGCAGTGTGGAGTGCCTTCTGTTATCAGTAAACAGTCGGGCTGCGGAGAGATATTGGATAAATGCATCAAGACTGACTATTGGGACATCCATTCCATGGCAGATGCCATCTATTCGCTTTGCCATTATGATGCCCTTCATGATTATCTCAGTGAAGAGGGCAAGAAGGAGGTCAATAATATCACTTGGGAAAAGGTGGGAGAGCGTATCCGTAACTGTTACGACCGATTGCTGAACTCATAATAATTAATAAACTCGTCAACCAACCATTATAAAAGGAGAGGCATTATGAAAAATATCTGCTTATACTTCGAAATTCATCAGAATATTCATCTTAAGCGTTATCGTTTTTTTGATATAGGTTCTGACCATTATTATTACGATGACTATGAAAACGAGAAGAGCATTGTCGAAACCTCCAATAATTCCTATATACCAGCTCTTACCACCCTCATAGAGATGGCTGAAGAGAACAAGGGATTCTTTAAGTGTGCGCTTTCTCTATCCGGTTGTTCGCTCGACCTCTTGGAGGTGCATGCTCCACAAGTTATCGAACTCATCAAACAGTTAGTAGCTACTGGTTGCTGTGAGATAATAGCCGAGCCCTATTCCCATGGTCTTGCTTCCTTGAGAAATGAGAATGTATTCCGTGAAGAGGTAAAGCATTTGTGTGACAAGGTAGAAGGCCTGTTTGGTGCCCATCCTAAAGTGTTTCGCAATTCGTGTTCTATCTATAGCGACGACATAGGTCGCATCGTATCCTCTATGGGCTTCAAAGGTATGCTTACGGAAGGAGCCAAGCATATTCTGGGATGGAAGAGTCCTCATTATGTATATCATTGCGCTCAGGCACCCAAGTTGAGTCTGTTGCTTAGGGATAACCATCTGTCTGAAGATATCAGTTTCCGTTTCAATGACCACAACTGGCCGGCCTATCCACTTTTTGCCGATACCTATATGAACTGGATAGAGCAGTTGCCCAAGGAAGAAGAGTTGGTCAATCTGTTTATGGAACTCTGTGCACTAGGCGTTTTCCAACCACTTTCTTCTCATATACTTGACTTCCTCAAGGCACTGCCTGCTGAGGCCAAGAAGCGTGGTATACGTTTTGCCACCCCTTCTGAGGTATGCAAGGCTATCAAGCCTATAGGTCCTCTCTATGTGCAGGATGCTATTTCGTGGGTTGATGAGGAGAGAGACCTCTCACCTTGGTTAGGTAATGTCATGCAGCAGGAAGCCTGTGATAAGCTCTATAGTGTAGCCGACCGTGTGCTTGTGTGCAACGATCGAAGAATCAAGCAGGACTGGGACTATCTGCAGGCTACCAATAACTTCCGTTTCATGTCTACCAAGGCAGGTTCTGAACATGCTTACCGAGGAATATATGATTCTGCTTACGATGCATTCACGAATTATATGAATATCATAGGAGACTTTGTGACACGAGTCAACAATCTCTATCCCGATTTGGATAACGAGGAAATATCTCCCTTGATGACTACTATTCGTAATCAGGAAGAGGCATTGGAGCGCAAGGATAGAGAGATAGCCAAACTGCAGAAGACGCTTGAACTGGTCAAGGGCAAAGCAGAAGACGGCCAATCCTCCAAGCCTGCAAGGAAAACTCGTAAAAAAACGGTGAATTCGTAAAAACCGTTCCCCCGAAGTTGTTGCAATAAGAAGAGGCCAATGAACTGATGCACTGTATGTTTGGTGCATTTGGGCCAGCTATTGGTGTTTATTGTGTATAACGGGTTATGTAAAGTAGATACTTGGTTTCAATAGAAAAACCGAGCCGACAATTCCGTTAATGGTGGTGCGATAAGTCTCTTTCTAGAAAGTCAACTGGTATTCTTCCTGATAAGTGGGAAGATAACTTAATGCGCAACAGATTAGTTTTTTGTTCGTCCATGGTAGAACGAAAAGGTAAGTTATTGGCTTGCTATGACGGTTTCAGGCAATAAGAAGAATTGTTATAAGAGCAACTAGTGTCTCATGCAAATCCGCTAAAAACTATTTTCCTTATATGGATGTCCAGTAAAACTCCCGAGCATACAATTATCCTGCCAATGTCCCAAATAATCAATTAGGGCTTTTGTATTCCCTATTCAGACCCCTGAATCGAAATGATAGGGTTTATGGAACATTTTTAAGCATCTGCTTTAGAAGGAAGTCTACCTTATGTTCTCAGGTTTTTCCATGAATTCATTCAATCAATCAATACCAGAAGCATACTCACAGATAGACCTGTCAACCTGACTCCACCTTGTTTAGCAACAGACATGGTTTTTCGTTCAGCAATTGCCGAACGAAAAAGACAGTTAGTAGACTTTTCCTACTAACAGAGATGGCTATGAGGAAACAGCCTTATCATAAAGCAGGAAATATGATTGTCTTTCCTACTACATCGATAGAATGTGCCCTTCAGGTCATGAGAAGGTCCTTCCGATATATTGGTGTAGTAAGCTAAATAAACATCTTATAGTCAAGAAAATAGAAAAGACAACATATCACATATTGGACTGATTCTATTTTGAGCTGAATGCTGATATATGTCGGTGATTGTCACTGCCAAATTCAAATCCAAACTTTTGGATGAGTTTTTTATAAAGAAGAAAACGCGACAGCCGTTAGGATTAAATAGGAGAAAGGGGCTTACCACATTCAAAATCAATAAGAACAAGGCATTAAAGTCATTTACCAGACACCGATATGTTCCTTACTTTCTATCTTCTGACATATGGTCATGAGGTGGTCACTAAGGACTTCATTTCTGTTTGCGGAAATGCTTGATGAGGCTGTAGGCGGAGTAAAGGCCAGCTTCACCTGCCTTACTTAGGTTTTCCAGTCCTTCTTGCTTGTTGCCGTTGTCTATCAGTAAGATGCCCCGATTGTAATAAGCTTCACCGAACTGATTGTCTATTTGGATGGCTTTTTCCAAATCCTCTAATGCCTTGGTTATTTCCTTGTTCTTGGCATAGAGGCAGGCCCGATTGTAATAAAGGTAGGCACACCTATCATCTGTAGCCAGAGCCTTGGTCAGGTCTTGGATGGCAGATTTGATGTGCCAGTCATATTCCTGGACAGTAGGACTGGGAAGAGTATTGTTTTTTTGAATAGGATTGGCAGAACTGCGTAGAGATGTTTCTGCTATCCTGTCGTGGATGACGGCACGCAGAAAGAGGGCGGCAGTATAGTCAGCATCCTTTTCCAATGCCTTATCTAGACATTCCAATGCATCTGTAAAATTGCGTTCTGCTGTAAGATAGACGGAATGGTAGAAGAGGAGGATGGTTTCTTCGGGTAATTGTGCAATGCGTGAGCATAGTTCTGCATCTGCTTGCTGGATGTGTTCCATTTCAGTTATGGAAGTGGAATTCTCTCGATTGGAAAGGTAGATAGGATGGATGAGTTCCTGTCGGGCGTTGATGTGTTCTACGAAGGAGGCGTAATGATATTTGTCGGAGAGCCCGTTATTTGTTTTGGTGAAAGAGAGAAAGAATAGGGGTTGTAATTCGGTAGAGACATCCTTATTCTGTATCCTACCACGGTAATCGCTGGCGTAGAATTTGGCCAGATTGTCATCATCATTGTCTACTACCAGTTTTTTGTATCCGTCAATGTCTTTTTCTTTCTTTTTTCGGGTGATTTTACCCGAATTGTTATTGTTGCCAAACATGTTGTCAAGTTGAGCTACATATACTTTTCGCTCGTCTTCCAGTGCTTTGTTGTTATTGCCTATCTTACGGTAGCAACGGGCACGATTGGTATATCCGGTGAGGAACTGCGGATACTGTTTGAGTACAGTAGTGTAGTCCTGTATGGCTTTATGGTAGTCGCCTGTAGTTTCTGCTAGAGTGGCTCGGTTAAAGAGGGCAAGTCGGTCATCTGGTTCCTTCTCCAGTACGAAGTCGAAGTCTTTGATGGCATCATTGTTTTCTCCTACCTGCATTCTTAGTAGTCCGCGGTTGTAGTGTCCTATGTAATTGTCCGGATCAATGTCCAGTGCTACATTGTAATCCTCCATTGCTCCTCGCAGATGGTTGTTTTTGAATCGTGCGATGGCACGGTTTAGGTAGAATCCTGCTTCTTTGGGCTTTTGGAGGATGGCTTTGTCGTAGGCTGCTTCAGCTGCTTTGTATTGTCCACGCTGGAGGAGTAGTTGGGCTTTAGCTGCCCAAGCGTCCACTTCGTGTGGACTAATGGTAAGGGCTCTTTCTAGTAATGTGTCTGCCCGTAGTGTATCTTTGTTCTGTATGGCTATTTGTGCCTTAAGTATATAGCAACGGGTAAAATCAGGCCATCGTTGTATCATGGTGTCCAACATCTTGTCGGCTTCATCTAGTTGGTCAATCTGAGTGGCGCAGAGCACCATGTTGGCTCGGATGTCTTTGTTATCTACCTCCATACTGATTAGATGTCGGTAGTCGGCAATGGCCTTCTCGAATTGCTCGGTTACAATGAAGTTGACGGCTCTTAGTTTGAAGATTTCGTCGATGAATGGATCTCTTTCT
The DNA here is from genome assembly GCA_022763905.1 of Prevotellaceae bacterium. GTDB lineage: Bacteria > Bacteroidota > Bacteroidia > Bacteroidales > Bacteroidaceae > UBA6382. Next base: position 13,661 of record JALERS010000086.1, read on the forward strand.
ATGGCTGCATGACAATCCTCGATGGAGCCCTGGTAATCCCCTAGATAGTATTTTGCTATGGCTCGGAGGTAATAAGGTTCATAGAGATAAGGCTTGGACTGTATGGCTTGGTTGAAATATTGTATGGAGAGGGCGTAGTCTTCATAATAGAGTGCATTTTTCCCTATCGTGATGACTCCGTTGGTGTTAGTTTGGGCAGATAGCGCCCATGTATACGACCAGAGGATAAGTGATATGTAGAGAAACTTTCTCAAGCCTTTTTTACTGTTTTTACTTTATAGGAACAGCGTGCCTTCCCCTTGAGGAAGTTGTTGAATTTGCCTGTGTTCATTTTTCTGCGGAAAGGAGAGATGCGGTCTGTAAAGACGTGTCCTTCCAGATGATCGAATTCGTGTTGCATGACACGTGCCAGGTATCCCTCCACCCATTCGTCGTGAGGCTGGAAATTTTCATCATAATAGGTGACGTGTATACGGCTTGGGCGTGTTACTTCTTCAGAGATGCCCGGAAGACTTAGGCATCCTTCGCTCATCGTTTCAGTTTCTTCGCTTGTTTCAATGATGTGGGCATTGTAGAAGGTATGCCGATATCCTTTGTATTCTGGCATGTCATCAGCGAGTATGTCAAGGTCAATGACTACCACTCGGATTGCTTTGCCTACTTGGGGTGCAGCAAGTCCGATGCCCCCTGATTTATCCAGAGTATCATACATGTCACGGGTGAAAGCTTCTAGTTCTTCTCTCTCGTTGATGTCTACGTCTTTACTGATTTCTTTCAGTACGGGTTGTCCATATATGTAAATAGGAAGTATCATATAGTTGTCTTTGTTGTTTCTATATATAAATGTTGGATAATGGTCAGATTGTTGATGGAATGCGGGGGATTAGCAGTGCCTATGTCGTGCATATTCCATATATGACTGCAGTATGATGGTGGCACTGATTTCGTCTACAAGAGCCTTGTTCTGCCGTGCGGTTTTTGATAAGCCGCCTTGTTGCATGGTCATGTGCGCCAGTACAGAAGTGAATCGCTCGTCATAGTCCTCTAGAGGAACATCGGGAAATTTCTGAACAAACTTCTTTTTGAAAACGGCAATATGACGGGCATTTTCTGAGGGCTTTCCTGTCATCTCTTTGGGCATGCCAATAATAACTTTGTCCACTTGTTCACGGACAAGGTATTGGGATAGGAAATCCATGAGTTGGGCCGTGGGTATAGTTGTCAGCCCGTTGGCAATGATTTGTGCTGGGTCAGTTACTGCGATTCCTGTGCGTCGTGTTCCATAGTCAATGGATAGAATTCTTCCCATGTGTATTTGATTATGCTACTGCAAAATTACACATTTGCGGGCGATTGGCAGAGTGTATCCATTCCTAAAAAATGATAAGGTTACAAAACTGGCTGAAAGCTATAATAGGATGACCGAGAAAGCCCGATCCTCTGGGAATGGGGGAAGGGGCACGTTGTTGGAGGTATAGAAAGTCAAGTGCTGGAAAATGGCGTACAGAGAGAAGTGTGTGCTTTTGTCAGAATAATGGCTGGCAGAAGCGGTTAGAAACGGTGTAAGTGGCTTAGCAGGGAGAAGCATGCTTTTACAATGCGGAATGTGTAACTCATTTCTGAAATCTTATGAGTGATAGCCTGTAGAGGTGTTTCGGGCTGTTTTTTTCCAAAAGGTCCTATCAGTTCTGAGGCATACATTCGGATTCTTCCTGACTCTTCACGTATTTTTTCTTTCACCAAAGCTTTCTGCTTCCTGATTTCCAGAAAGGCTTGTTGCTGTTCAGATGTTTTCTTGAGAGGCTGTGTCATCGTCTTCGGAGTTGGGGGTGTTTAGCAAGATGCCTGCAATGGTCTTTGCCAGCGGTTCTACAATGAGCGTGTAGCGTTTGGTATAAAGCACCACACAGAAGAGGACAAATAAAAGACTTACACTGGTATATCCTATAAACGGGCTGCCTGTCCAATAACTGATAGCGGAGGAGAGAGCCAACCCTGCAAAGACTACGGCCATCATAGAGATGATAAAAATCACACTCCCCAGTATGAGGGCGGTCAATAGGATGGTCAATTTTTCCGTCAAGTCAAGCTTTACATACGTTTTCTGGTATTCTATGTAACGCTTCACGGATGCAGCCAGTTCCTGAATCAGGATGCGTGGTGATTCCATAAACATCAAGTTTTAGAGGGTGAGACAGATGAAAGAATATCATATACTATCCGTTTGGATATGCAAACGGATATTGGGCAATAAGATAACTGACGAATCCACTCCGAGATGCAGGTGTGTGGAGCGGTGCAGTAGTTTACCTAGGCGCTTAGTCTTCCGTCTTCAGTTCGTCGGTAATGTCATCCACAAGGTTTTCCATTTCCTTGCGGTTTAGTTTGATGCCTCTGGACTTGATAGCTTCAGAGATACGTGCTCTTACATCAGCGCCTTTTTCGGGGGTGAATAAAACACCACAAGCCAAACCGATTACCATTCCGCCTAATACAGCGGCAAAAATACTTACACCATTTTTCATGACTGAAATGTTTTAAAAGATTACGGAGCGAACTTACATATTTTTTTTCTATCCGATGCATTTGTGACCCATAAAAATGTGCAAATGTTGTGTTTCTCTTCTATTTTTATATAAGGATAATATAATTGTTAGTTTTTTGCACGAAATATTTTTCAGAATCGTTTAGATGTAGTAAATTTGCTACAGAATCAATCAATACTTGCATAACCATGTATACCATTAAAACGAAAAGTGTAAGCCTTATGGCTTTTGCATTGTGTTCAGTTGTAGTTTTCACTTCCTGTAAGTCTAGTGAGAGCGCGTACAAAAAAGCCTATGAAAAGGCTCAGGCTCAAGCTGCTCAGCAGGAACAGGCTACTACTACCACTACTACAGCTCCTGTTCAGGAAGTTCAGATTGCTCCCGTTACTACTCCACAGACTCCAGCTACTGATGTCAGCAATGAACCGGTGCGTTCTGAGAATGTTACTTTAATTAGTGGAGCAGGCCTGAAAAATTTCAGTGTTGTATGTGGAAGTTTTTCTCTGAAAGCTAATGCAGAAGGCTTGCAGCAGACATTGAAGGGCAAGGGATATGCATCACAGATTGTCTACAATCCGAGCATTAAGTTCTATCGTGTTGTGGCTTCCACTTCTGATGACAAGGCAGCCGCTGTCCAGTCTAGGAATGTACTGCGTTCCACTTATCCTGATGCATGGATTCTGTTCAAGGGACAATAATTCGTTATTAGTTTAAGGATATTTACATTTAGAAGGTGAAATCGGAACTGTTTCCGATTTCACCTTCTTGTCGCATCTTAAAAGGGTTCAGAAGATATTTCGTGGAGGAGCAGTAAAAATCCATTCATTGAAATACCATTTCCAGATGATTGGTACTGGATATTCTTACCATCCTGCTCTGTTTCTGTAAAGGCAGTTTATTCCTCATTTGCCATTTGAAATAGAGCACATGGACATCTCCTCATTT
>JALERS010000088.1 GCA_022763905.1 Prevotellaceae bacterium
CGTAAGGTGCGACTGAATTCCTCATATTGGAACTCGTCGCACCCTGCTAAGTATTATTGAAGAAAATAACTTTCTGTCAAGCCTCACCCATTATTATTCGATGGATATGGAGCGGTTCTTCTGACGCTCTATTATCTCCTGCTTTTTCGGCAATGTAATGAATTAGGAAATATTTTAATGGTTGGAAAATTTCGTCTTTCCTGTTAAGTCGGGGTGAAAGGATTCGAACCTTCGACCCCCTGCTCCCAAAGCAGGTGCGCTAACCGGACTGCGCTACACCCCGTTATGTTTTCGGATGCAAAATTACAATTTTTATTTGGAATATTCTGTATTTTTATAGGTGTAAATGCAGATTATTTTTCAATTGTTTGTCATTCAGATGTTTGAGATGGTTTTGTGTGAATGTATTCTTCCTGTTTATGGTGTTTTTCTGCATTTGATTAAGAGGGCTTAGCTGGTGTTGGAAGATGATTATAGGGACAAAATGTTTATAAGGTTTTAGTCTTAAATTTATTTCTGGAAGGTGTTCTGTGTCTTGTGAAATGGACCTGACTAAAGACAGAGTCTCTCCTATAAGGAAGGGTGAAGATGGCTGAAACAACTAACCCTATACCTTTTTTCCACTTTACATCTACTCACCCTATAGAACAAGTAGCTACCTCAAATCTTTCCTATCTTTTATTACGTTTAGTCAGCAGAATGGTGATATCCAAAAAAAAACGGAGACATGTGCTGAAATCAGCTTCATGTCTCCGGTAAGAAGAATGATGTGTATTGTTTTTATTATTTCACTTGAGCTACAATGGCTTTGAATGCATCGGGATTGTTGACAGCGAGGTCAGCAAGAACTTTACGGTTGATTTCGATGCCAGCTTTGTGCAGAGCGCCCATCAATTGGGAATAGGAGAGACCTTCCAATCGAGCGGCGGCGTTGATACGCTGAATCCACAAAGCACGGAAATTGCGCTTCTTGGTTTTACGGTCTCTGTAAGCATATGTCAAACCTTTTTCCCAGGTGTTTTTGGCTACAGTCCATACATTCTTGCGTGCGCCAAAGTAGCCACGGGTCAATTTAAGGATTTTCTTTCTTCTTGCTCTTGAAGCAACGTGATTTACTGATCTAGGCATAATTGATTTGATTTTGGATGTAAGCGTCGCTCATGTAGTGCGAACTTTTAGGCTAAGCATCCGGTTAATAATTTCCCGATTCCTGTTAGCGCAGAATAAGGAGTTCTCTAACTTGTTTGATGTTGGTCTTGTCCACAAGAGCGAAGTGGTCAAGATTTCTCTTTTGTTTCTTGGTCTTCTTTGTCAAGATGTGGCTGTGGTAAGCATGCTTTCTTTTCAGCTTACCTGTTCCGGTAAGGGTGAACCTTTTTTTGGCACCGGAATTAGTTTTTACTTTTGGCATTTTCTTTTGTTGTTTGATGTTTATAATGTGCGGCAGCGTGAAACCATTACGCTACGCGCTTCTCTTTTACTGTCTGAATGTCAGAAATCTTCTCCTTCAATAGTAGGTATTTTGTACTCTCCCTTCTTCTCCTGTTTGGCAGATGCTTTGTCTGTGATTTTCTTTTCTTGAACAGGTGCTACAGAGGTTTCTGCAGTTTTCACTGCTTTCTTCGGTGTAGGTACTTTTTTGGGAGAGATGAACATTGTCATTCTCTTGCCGAGGAGTTCGGGCATACTTTCCACTCTACCTACTTCTTCCAGATCATTGGCGAAGCGGAGTAATAATACTTCTCCTTGTTCCTTGAATATGATGCTACGTCCTTTGAAGAATACATAGGCCTTAACCTTGTTGCCCTCTTCGAGGAATTCGCGTGCATGCTTGAGTTTGAAATCATAGTCATGCTCATCAGTTTGAGGTCCGAATCTGATTTCTTTGACCTCTATTTTGACTTGCTTTGCTTTGATTTCTTTCTGTTTTTTCTTGATTTGATACAGGAATTTCGAATAATCGATAATTCTGCATACGGGAGGAGCAGCGTTGGGGGATATCTCGACGAGGTCTTCTCCACGCTGTTCAGCCAGTGCAATGGCTTTGGCTGTAGGCATGACGGTACTTCCGCCTTCGCTCACTACTCTTACCTCCCGTGCTCTGATTTGACGGTTGATATTATAGCTCTGCTTTAAATCGTCTTTCTTCATTCAATGAATTTACGGTTATTTGAAAATCTCGGCAAAGTTAGAAAATATTTATCATACTATCAACTTCTTCTTTGATTTTGTTTGCAAAATCTTTGTATTTCAGTGTTCCTTCACTGGTTCCACCTTGTTTTCTGACGGCAACTGTCTCTTCTGCTTGTTCTTTTTCGCCTACAACCAACAGGTAAGGAATGTGTTTCATCTCATTGTCTCTGATTTTCCTGCCTATCTTTTCGCTTCTGTCATCAATTATAGCACGAATGTCCATTTGTTGGAAATAGGCTTTGATTTGATTGGCATAATCAATGAATTTTTCAGAGATAGGGAGTATGGCTACCTGTTCCGGTGAAAGCCAAAGCGGGAACTTGCCGCATGTGTGTTCCAAGAGGACAGCAACAAATCTTTCCATAGAACCGAATGGTGCACGATGGACCATAACGGGACGATGGCGTAAGTTGTCATCACCTACATATTCCAATTGGAAACGTTCGGGCAGGTTATAATCTACCTGTATGGTTCCCAATTGCCATTTCCTGCCGAGTGCGTCTTTAACCATGAAGTCAAGTTTGGGTCCATAGAAGGCAGCTTCTCCATATTCGATATGAGCCTTCATTCCTTTTTCCTGACAAGCTTCAATAATGGCGTTTTCTGCACGTTCCCAGTTTTCATCGGTTCCGATATATTTGGCCTTGTTTTTAGGATCTCTCAAAGATATTTGGGCATCGAAGTCCTGAAAGCCAAAGGTCTTGAATACAATGTTGATGATATCCATTACGCGTAGGAATTCGTCTTTTACTTGGTCAGGTCGACAGAAGATATGGGCATCATCCTGTGTAAAACTTCTTACGCGGGTCAGTCCGTGGAGTTCGCCACTTTGTTCGTAACGATATACCGTACCGAATTCGGCAATACGGATGGGTAGGTCTTTGTAGGAGCGGGGTTTTCTGGCAAAAATCTCACAGTGATGAGGGCAGTTCATGGGTTTTAGCATGTACTCTTCACCTTCATCGGGAGTATGGATGGGTTGGAAAGAATCCTTACCGTATTTGGCATAGTGGCCGGATGTAACATAAAGTTGTTTGGAACCAATATGCGGGGTAATGACCAAATTGTATCCGTAATGATCTTGGATTTTTTTAAGAAAGTCTTGTAGTCGGAGTCGGAGGGCTGTTCCTTTCGGTAACCATATGGGCAATCCTTTTCCTACTCTTTCAGAGAACATGAAGAGTTCCATCTCTTTGCCTATTTTCCTATGGTCACGTTTTTTGGCTTCTTCCAGCATGACGAGATACTCGTCCATCATCTTCTTTTTAGGGAAGGAAATACCATAGACTCGGGTGAGGGAAGTTCTGCTGGCATCTCCACGCCAAAATGCTGCGGAGACACTAGTTACTTTGATGGCTTTGATGGGTGTGGTAGAAAGAAGGTGTGGGCCACGGCAAAGGTCAGTATAGTTGCCTTGGGTATAGGTGGAAATCTGCCCATCTTCCAGTTCGGAGATTAATTCGAGTTTCAGTTTCTGGCCATTTTCGTCAAAGAATTTCAGAGCATCCTGTTTGCTGATGGCATTTCTTACAATCTGTTCTCCTCTTTTGACAATTTCAGCCATTTTGTTGTTGATTGTTTCGAAATCACCTTCTTTAATGATTTGTCCATCAGGAAGGAGGACGTCATAATAGAATCCGTTTTCAATGGCGGGGCCGATACCGAATTCAATACCAGGATAGAGCTCTTGAAGAGCTTCAGCAAGCAAATGGGCTGAGGAGTGCCAAAAAGTGTGTTTGCCTTCCTCATCATCAAATTTGAAAAACTTGATGGATGCATCCTTGGTAATGGGTCTGTTGAGTTCTGTAGTCTGTCCGTCAATAGAACAAGCTACAACTTCTTTCTTCAACTGAGGAGAGATGCTCTCGGCTATCTGGATGGGCAATATACCTGATTCAAATTCTTTGATTGAACCATCAGGAAAAGTAATTTTTATCATCGTCGGTATTTGTTGTCTGTTTATGGTTTATTTCAATGTGCAAAGTTACTGGTTTTATTTCATATAGATATATCTTGTCTATAAAATCTTTTGAATCTAAATAGAGTTTGACGGTTAATTTCTGCAACTACCTTTTTTTATTGTGTTGTCTGGATGGTAATGACATGAGGATGGGTCGGATATATAGGTTAGTCGGAGTCAAGAGAGATTGTAGGGGGGTAATGGCTTTTGAAGACAGAAGAGTTGAAAACAGGGAATTATTATTTCTTAAAGCCATATTTTTTGTAATTTTGGATGCATGTTGAAAGAAGAATATCTTACCGTAGGCTCAGTAGCCACTTCAAAACTTGTGGAAAAGAAAAGTGTTTTCTATGGGTTTGCTGTTCCTGTAGAAGATGAATTGCAGGTAGAGGAACAACTTCGTCAGTTCCGTAAGAAGTATTATGATGCGCGCCATGTGTGCTATGCCTATTGTCTCAATGGGGAGACTGCGATAGAGAAGTCAAGTGACAATGGTGAACCTTCAGGTACTGCAGGACGCCCTATGTTAGGTGTATTGCAGTCGCATTGTCTTACACAGGTGTTGCTGGTGGCTGTTAGATATTTCGGAGGAATCAAATTGGGTACCAGTGGTCTTATTGCAGCCTATAGAGAAGTGGCCGAACTTACTTTGGCCAATGCTGAAATCGTCACTCGTAAGTACATGGAGCATTACTCGTTTACATTTGGTTATGATGCCATGAATGTTGTTATGACGGCAGTAAAGGCAAAAGATGTTCAAGTGGTTTCTTCTTCTTTCGATTTGACGTGTCGTTTAACTGTGACAGGTGTACCTAGTGAAGTGGCCCGTCTCAAGGTTTTATTGGAAGGAAAGATAGAAAATGTTTGAAAGAGGGAAAGTGAAATAGGTGTTTGGGGATGATGCGTCAAACATGTCATGATACAGCATTTGTAACATGGCATAAAACCGATTATTCATATGAAATAATCCCGATGATAACATCGGGATTTATGTAAGGTAAAACGATAAGGTTTTCAGATAAGAATCGGTTATTTCTTGAACCTACTGTAGACGGTAGAAACTTGGATAGGAGACGTTTTTCCCCCCAGTAAGCGTGTACTGGTCATCTTCAGATTATGGCTTACTTTTGTATAGGCACCATAGGCGTTGGTTTCTGTAGATACCGGAACCAATAGCACTTTGTTCCATTCAGGATGAGTGGCTATCCATGTTGCCTTTTTCTCGGCTTTCTTTGAGGGAGAGTCTGAAGATGTGATACCAGCTTGGTTCAACATATTATTGTACATATGTGAAACCAGTGTAGCTATGTTTTGATAAGTGTATGAATTGTAGCTGCTGTTGAAACTGGTGATGATGGCTGTTTTCCCGTTGGGAAGTTTCTTGTTTTCAAAGAAACCTTGGTATGTCGTTTTGTCAATTATCATCAGTTGGTCTGCCGTGCTGAGGTTGTATTTATTGAGCTGATTGTTGTTGATTCTTTTTAGGATGATTTTTGCGCTATTGAGTGAGTCTTGTTCGTGTCCTTCAAAGATACTATCAAGAGGCAGTACCACTTCCGTGAATAAACCAGCCGGGGTCTTGATGTATGTACAGGATGTATCATTGATAAGGGTTTCAAATCCCTTGTTCTCGATGGTGTTGTTCTGGAGAACTTCTCCTGTAGAGGCTACGCGTTGTATACCATTATAAATACTGTCATTATAGGTATATCTGAAATAAATATTGACTGTAGCTACATCACAGTTTATCAAGGTGCCGTTACCGGCAATGGTTTTGAAATAGAAGCCAGGCATGACATGGCGGATAAACTGGTAGGCATTCTTGAAATATTCAGGATGCTCGTAAAATCTGTTGATGATTTTTGTGCCGTATTCTGTGGGTAGTTTTATTCGAATATGACGGGAATAACCATCTGAGCCACGAAGTGAGTCTGGCATATTAAGGTCTGTTACCGAAAAAGTGGTTTCTTTGTAAATGGCATCCTCTTTCTTGCTTAGATAGTTGTCGGCTTTGAAATTAGTATAATAGGTGTTGTCTTCACTTGGAATATTGGCAGAATCCAGTTCCTGTACGGCTATCTTCATGGAATTCAGGGAGTCCCCATAGTATGACTCGATATACAAGTGGATGTCTACAGAGTCGGCAAAGGGAAATCCGTTTTCATCGCACATCATACTATCCTTGTCTGGGAAAGAGTAGTTTTCCAAATTGTAGAATTGGGCGAGAAAACTACTGATGGTTGTAGATCCTGTTTCAGGATCTGTTACTTTACCCAGATAGCAATCTGTGGTGTTGGCAACCAAAGAATCAATTCTTACAGATTGGGAAAATGCATAATATAAAGAATCGGAGGTCTGTGTAAGGTCCTGTCCCGGCATTACACTCTGACCTATGTCGTTGGTGTCATCATTACATGACGTTAAAGTCAAGGCTATGATGACAATTGTGCATAGGCAGATATATTTTTTTATGAAAGGAAGCATTTTCATTGTCTGTATGAAGTAGAAGCTTATTCTGATTGTTTGATGCTTTGGAAAAATTCAAGAGTTTTCTGTGGGAAATTCTCTTCACTGAAAGGCATTACAGGGATTTGATTTTCCCGAGCAAATGAAATGAGATCTTCTGGAACATCCTTATCTCCACAGATTATTCCATCTGCGAATTTTATACTGAAACGCATAAGGTCTTCAAAGGTATGAAGCGGCATGCCGAAGTTATCTATCACCTCCTTTGTGATGGTGCGGAAGCAGAGCATTTCTGCAAAATTGTCTGGCAGAGGGGTGTTCATCTGTTCTCCGTAAAGAGTAAGAACTACCTTGGATTGGGCAAAATTTTCTTCGTTGAGATATGCATTCTTCAGATAGAAGGCAACTAGAGTAGAAAACCATCCTTGACATTGAATGACGCAAGGAGTCCAATGCAACAGTTTGCAGGTTTCCATGGTGCTTCTGGCGTAAAAAATAGCACGCTCGTAGTTGTCGGCATATTCATTGCCGTCATTGTCCAGGAAGAGTCCTCTTTTCTTGAATAGGTCATCATTGTCTATAAAATAGACTTGCAGACGTGTCCCTGGTAGAGAAGCAACCTTGATGATTAGAGGATGGTCGGTATTGGCTATGTCGATGTTGAGGCCTGAAAGACGGATTACTTCGTGCAGTTGATTCCTTCTTTCGTTGATATTGCCGAATTTAGGTTGAAGTGCACGGACTTCCATCCCGTTTTCGCTTATGTATTTGGGCGCAGCTTTCCCATAAGCCGCCATAGGGGAGTCGGGTAAGAAGGGGACAATTCTTTCTCCGACAAACAATAGCTTATTACCTTCCATTGTGTGAATTTTATTATGCAAAGTTACGAAGAAATAAGCATTTAAGGGAAATTTTCTTGTTGAAAAAATCCATAAAGATGATTTAGTTGCCCATTAATAGTATACGATGTGAAGAATTATGTTACTTTTGCAGGCAGATAGAAAAAACGGTTCTTAATAATGGAAATTATTAAAACAATTAGGCAACTTCGTCAGAAATTGGATGTAGACAGGTTGTCATCCCATAGTATAGGTCTTGTGCCTACTATGGGTGCGCTTCACGAGGGTCATGCTTCACTTGTGACCCGTTCGGTTCAAGAGAACGATGTTACTGTAGTTAGTGTTTTTGTTAACCCTACCCAATTCAATGACCAGAAAGACTTGCAGACTTATCCACGCAATCTGGATGCCGACTGCACTTTGTTGGAACGATTGAACGCTACTTACGTGTTTGCTCCCGAGGTAGAGGAGATGTATCCGGAACCTGATACCAGACATTTTTCCTATCCTCCTGTAGATATTGTTATGGAAGGAGCATTCCGTCCTGGTCATTTTAATGGAGTGTGTCAGATTGTGAGCAAGTTATTTGCCGCTATTATGCCGGACAGAGCTTATTTCGGTGAAAAGGATTTCCAACAGATTGCAGTCATAAGAAAGATGGTTGATGATTTGAAATTTCCTCTTCAGATATGTCCTTGTCCTATAGTTAGGGAACAAGATGGCTTGGCTTTGAGCAGTCGGAATGCATTGCTTTCTGCTGAAGAACGCCGATTGGCTGTCAATATTTCAAGAACTCTCTTTATTAGTAAGGATTATTCAGCCAATCACACTGTTTCACAAACACGTCAGTTTGTGACAGATACAATCAATGTGCTTCCTTCCCTGGAAGTACAGTATTTTGATATTGTTGATGGGAAATCTCTTCAATCTGTTTCCTCTTGGGAGGAGAGTGAAGATATAGTGGGATGCATCACGGTATTCTGTGGTAAAAAGCCCATCAGACTTATTGATAATATTAGGTATAAATGATACAGACGACCTGATTATGTATATTCAATTATTGAAATCTAAGATTCACAATGTCCGGGTTACTGATGCCAACCTTAATTATGTGGGCAGTATAACCATTGATCAGGATTTGATGGATGCGGCTGGTATCTATCCTGGTGAACATGTCTATATCGTAGATAATAACAATGGAGAGCGTTTTGAAACATATGTCATTACTGGACAGCGGGGGTCGGGTGTTATCTGTCTCAATGGAGCGGCAGCCCGTAAGGTGCAAGTAGATGATATTGTAATTATTATGGCCTACGCTTCGGTATCTCCAGAGGAAGCACTCACTTTTCAGCCCAAAGTGATTTTCCCGAATTCTGTTACCAATCGTCTGGTATGATAAGGTGGCAATGCACTTCCTGTCTAGGAACAGAGACTGAATAACAGTATTTCCTTTTCTGTAATGTTTCTTGTTTTTTTGTTTTCTCTCTTATGAATTATCAGGTTCATATGAGAGAGGAAGGACATATTTATAATATGTATGCAGATACTGCAGTCGGTGTCGTAAGGTGTTAGTTGAAGAAATTCCAGGACAGACCTAATTTGATGATGCCTGGGTTGATGGGATAATGGGGAGCCAAAAATGATTTTCCTCCTTCTTTGCTGTAGTTGAGGTGGCTGTACATGATGTAAAAACGGGTGTGCTTTAGATGGAAATTGGCGTAGATATTTACAATGGGATAATTGCCAATTTTCAACTGGTCGTTCTTGTCTTGATTGACATACATTCCTAATACTGGATGATAGGTGGGGGCATCGTATGCTGTGAAATATCTTACATCACCTCCAAATTGCACATTGAGTACTTTGGCAATCTTAAAGAGTAAGTACAGATTGGAATAGGCAGTAAAGTCGGGTAGGGGAAGGGCTTCTTGATTGGTGGATTTTTGATAAATGATTTCATTCTCCCAATTCAAAATACCTAATTTGAAATTCTTTGATAAAGAAGCACTAATCAATTGGATGTTGTCAGGTTCTTGAACAACTTCCGCAGACATGGTGGAAGCGGTATTGTCATTTGATAGGGAAGGAGTGCTGATAGCTGAAAAATAAGTGTATTTCTTGATATTTTCCAAGGTTACTTCCATTTTTGCCTTAGCTTTGATGCTACGGATAGATGCTCTGATTCGTGTAGAAAACTGCTTGTCAAGTCCATTGTTTTCCCACCAAAGATATTTGGATTGGAAATGTCGGTAAAAGAACGTAGGTTGTTGGTTGATGATACTTCCATCTATTTTGATAGAGAGAGTATCCTTCAATAGACGTAGTTGCGAGTTGCCGTGGGCCGATAATTCGAATTCTCCCCATTTTCCTGCTGTAGAAGTAGTCTTCCCCAAAATTTCATATTGGAGGGATGGAGATTTATGATGGAGTATCATACCTCCTACGCTGAAACGATTTTCGTTGAATTTGGAAAATGTCGAAGCAGTAGCGGGAATGGAATAGTGGTTGAAGTCATGCTGTACAAAGAGTCTCAATCCTGCTAGCGCCCATTTGTTGAAGCCTTCGCAGAGTTCTACTGCCAACATGTTGGATACCTGAAGATGTGAGTTTTTGTCAAGAGCTAAATCACCTTCAAAATAGTTGTTGGTGAAGAAGTTGTTATTGCTTGCTGTGTTGGAGATGAAATTCTTTTGGTTACTGTTCACTTCCAATGTATGGATAAAGTGTGTTACAGGGATGAAAATCATTTTTATGTCTTCAGTGCTGTCCGTGCTTGTCGGTGTGAGCGGGATAGCTCCTTTGGGTAAGACCGGCTTTTGCATACTGTCAGATACTGTTGGGGTGATAAGGGGGATGTTTTGAGACAATTTGGCCGCCGTACTGTCTGTAGATTTCCCTTTGTTCATCAGTATTTGTCTGATGCTATCTTCTGCTGCTTGTTGCGACTGTTTCGGGTGGCGGTAAAAACCTAGACTATAACTGTGGGTTATATGACCCGTGTTGACATACATTTTGTTCCATGCTTTGTTTAGGCGTGTAGGAATATCCTTTGTTCCGAAACTAGATGGGAACTTTTCAGGATTACTGATGTAGTCATCATCTGTGATTCCTCCGTTTTCGGCGGTTTTCAAATAATTGAAATTCAATAAGACATGAGCCTTGTATTTTTCTTTGATGACAGAGCCATATAAGGTGGCACCAAATTGAGAGGTGGCTTGGTTGTCGTAATATCCTCTTCCGTATAGATAATCCAGTTTGAAACCGATACCTGCAGTTTTATCAATGTTAACGGCATATTTGGCGCATATGCGGTCTTCACCATTTTCACTACTGGTTGTTTCATGATAAGTGATGTTGGTAATTGGGGAGAGTGTGTTGGTGAAATGAAATTTGTTGACGGGTTGCAGAAAGAAATCATAAGGTTGTGAGAAAATGAAGAAAGCGAATCTTTCTGGTCTGTCGGTAAATATTCTTGACATGCGTGGTGAGCCCATGTTGCCAAGTGTATTGTAGTGGCCTGTTCTGCCTTCTGTAAAATTATCGTTTTGAAACTGGTAAGAACAAGTGTCTGTAGCTACTGAATCCATTTTTCCGAATTCATCAATTGTCCAAGTCCGTATACCGATTTTTAATTCGTCGCCTTTGTTCTCTTTATCTCCTTTCTTTGTACTGGCCCCTCCCAACATACGTTTTCCTTTGGCTCCGTGTTGTCCCAATTCGTCTTGTTTCTCTGTTATGATTCTTTGGGCTCTGACGTTAAGGCAGAGGAAAAGCAGGCTTGTCAATATGATGAAACATCTTGAATTCATGTCGCAAAGTTACAACATTTTCCAGCATTGCTCATCTAAGGTCTCTTGAAAATGGGATATCTGACTGTAAACTTTTTGTATGAGACCTATTTGAGTAAATGGAGTGTTGTCAATAGGGCTTCTTGCCGATGTCATGAAAATGTGCTATTTTTGTATCAAATATCAGCAAGGTTAATATGAGAAATCAATCGTGTATATCGAAGATTTGTTGGGGGATGGCCCTAGTGTGTTTCTTCTTGTCTTTTTTCACACAGTCGTTTGCATCCAAGAAGCGCATTGCTGATATGACCGTCAATTACGAAGAACACCCCATGAGTGTAGAACGTCCACCTGTATTTGGCTGGAAGATGTTGGCAGAAACCCAATATGGTGCAGCTCAGCAGTATTACCGTATTGTTGTGGCTGAAAGTCAAGAGCAACTACTACGAGGTGATTATTGTTATGATTCGGGTAAAAAGAGGGATGCTACTAGTTTGTGCCGTCCTTACGAAGGCAAAACTCTTCAGCCGTCAATGCGCTATTTTTGGAAGGTATTTGTATGGGATGAAAAGGAGCGGATGACAGAATCAGCTGTTTCTTGGTTTGAAACCTCATTGATGGATAGCGGTTGGAGTGGTGCCAAATGGATAGGTTCACAGGAAGAAGTCCTTTCTAAATACACAGCCAATCTTGTTATGGAATATGATGTTCAGGTGCCTCAAGGAAGTAATTCGTCTACATTCCTGTTTGGCGCCATGGACAAAGACAATTATTGGGCTGTACAGTATAGGATTGAGCCGATAAAGTCTATGGTGGAATCTGGGAAAATCAATCGCCCTGAATTGGTCTTTTATCATCTTGTTGATGGGAGAAAGCAGATAGACACTATACTGGATTTGTCAGAAGTAATACCCTCAGAGTTCATACATAATCAACACCATATCCGTTTGTCCAACAGACCGGAAGAATACAATCATTATGAATTGATGGTGAAAGTGGATAGTATCAATGTCACTATCAAGAACGGCAAGAATTCTCCTTTGATTCTCAAGGATGGGCATTGGGCTGGTATGTCTCGCTTATTGCAAGTAGGATATGAACAGCCTGTGTCTGACTGCTCCTATTGGGGTAATCTTGTTATTAAGGACTATGAACACGGGACTGTTCTTTATGCAGATTCTTTGATGCGATTGTCAGACGGAAGTGGCCATGTATATTGTTTCCATCCTAAAGGGCATATTTCTGCACCTATGCTCAGGAAGGAGTTTGAAGTCAAAGGAAAACTGAAGAAGGCAACTGCCTATTTTACATCTAGAGGTATTTATGAACTTTATGTCAATGGAAAGCCTGCATGTGAAGACTTCTTCAATCCCGGTTGGACAGACTATCATCATCGTTTTATGTATAATATTATTGATGTTACCTTCAGTATAAGAGAAGGAAAGAATGTCATGGGGGCTGTCTTGGGCGAGGGATGGTGGAAAGGTGTGCGATTCAGTAACCAAAAATGGTCCCGCATCTATGGTGCCAATTTGTCCCTTATGGGTAAACTCTTGCTAGAGTATGAAGATGGTAGTAAGGAAACAATCATTACAGATACCACTTGGTTGTGTTCAACCGATGGACCTATTATGACCAATGGCCTTTATGAAGGAGAAGAGTATGATGCCCGTCGTGAAATGCCTGGATGGAATACCCATAGTTTTGATGCATCGAGATGGATGTCATGTCGTGTGCTGGATGCTCCCCCTTCGTCGGTAATCATCTCCCCCTATGTAGGACAACCTGTCAGATGTGATAGCTTGTGTACAGCTCGTAGTGTGTCACAACCCTTACCACATACCTATATTTATGACATGGGTCAGAATATGGTGGGAGTGCCACGCATTCGGTTGAAAGGCAAAGAAGGACTTGTGGTGACATTGCGTTATGGGGAAATGAAATACCCGGAAATCATTCCAGTGGAACCCATAGCACCATATACTATTGAAGAGTATGAAGCCAAGAAAGGACAGTTATATACTGAAAATTACAGAACAGCCATGTCGACTGATAGGTATATTCTGCGCGGTGATGAAGAGGGGGAAACCTTTGAACCTCACTTTACTTGTCATGGGTTCAGATATCTTGAAATTACAGGACTTAAAGAACCTTTGCCATTGGAACAGGTACAGGTGTTGGTGTTAAATTCTCTGCAAGGGGAAAACCGTTGTCATTATGAAACTTCCAATCCTTTAATTAATAAATTGTTTAATAATATTCAATGGGGAGAACGAGGGAATTTTGTTACTATTCCAACAGATTGTCCTCAAAGAGATGAAAGGGCAGGATGGAGTGGAGATGCGCAAATATTTTGTCGAACTGCAACTTACAACCGCAATGTAAATCCTTTCTTTCATCGTTGGATGTATTCGGTAAGGGATGATCAGAAACAAGATGGAGGTTATCCCGATGTCATACCCACCATGTCTGTATTCGGAAGTAATTTCGGATGGGCTGAAGTGGGTATTATCCTTCCGTGGCAATTATATCAGCAATATGGTGACAAGACAATTCTTGAGGAGAATTATGAAGCCATGAAGAAATATATAAGCTATATAGAGAAGAGGGCAAAAGATTATATTCTTCCCTATGGAGGTTATGGTGATTGGGTGGCAGTAATTGGAACACAAAGTGATTTGACCAATACTTGCTATGCTGCTTGGGATGTACAGATAATGGCTGGCATAGCGGATATATTGGGAAAGACGCAGGATAAAGCCTATTTTGAAGAGCTGTTCCAGCATTTTAAATCAGCATTCAACCGCCGTTATGTTCGTTCAGATGGTTGTATTATGGCTCCTGCTGGAAGTCCTGTAAGTGTTTCGCCATATGGGGCACCTTCCAAGGAAAAATTTGAAGTAGCTACTCCTCTGCAGACTCAGACAGCTTATATTATACCTCTTCATATGAAACTCATTGAGGATTCTGTTGCTCCCAAGGCTGCAGCTCACTTGGCAGAATTGGTCAAAGACAATGGTTACAAACTGAACACAGGTTTCATAGGTACACCTTATATAAATATGGTCTTGTCCGAATATGGTTACGATGAGATTGCTTATCGCTTGATAGAACAACAAGAATATCCTTCTTGGCTATATCCTGTATTGCAAGGGGCTACTACCATGTGGGAGAGATGGAATTCCTATACAATTAGGAATGGTTTTGGACCAGTGAGTATGAATTCCTTCAATCATTATGCATATGGTGCAGTACAGGATTGGCTGATTGCGTATTCGGCAGGTATCCAGCGTGACGAGCATCAACCTGGATACAAACATATTCTGTTACAACCCAGGGTTGGTGGTTCGTTGAGTTTTGTCAAAGGTTCGTTTCAGTCAGAATATGGACTCATCAGTAGCAGTTGGCAACGCAAAGAATACTCCGAAGGCTTTGTTTATAAGGCAATAATTCCTGCCAATACAACAGCCACACTTACATTGCCTGTTTCTTCCAGCCGAATTGATGTGGAGAAAGGAAAGAAAGGCATTATTTCATGTCAGAAATATGATGACTATGTGGTTTATGAATTAATGTCAGGATCTTATCAATTCAATATTAATAATCACTAATAATGAGAAGAATTGTTATATCATTTTTTGTTTGGGGCTTTGCTCTTTGGATAGTTGCTCAAAATGGTCCTCAATCACTGATTACTGAATATGGAGGAGTATATAGTCCTTATAAGGTAAAAGCCTCATCATTGACTCCAGTCCCCCAAGGCTATAGTCCTTTTTATATATCTCATGTCAGTAGACATGGCTCCCGTTATCCGGTAGAGTGGTCTTATGTCAACAATGCTCTGCAAATTTTGGAAACAAGCAATAGACATGGAGTGTTGACAAATGAAGGTAGAAGGTTGCTGGAATCTTACAAAACGTTGGATTCTATATGTGATAAAATGTATGGAATGTTATGTGCACTCGGAGCAGATGAGCATCAAGGGATAGCACGTCGTATGGTCAAACGTTTTCCCGAAGTATTCTCTTCCCAACACCGTATTAAGGTCAACGCCGTTTCTACGGACAAACCTCGCTGTATCACCAGTGCAGCAAATTTCTGCAGTGCATTGGCTTCTTCTTGCAACAGACTTGAGATAAATGTGATGTCTGGTCCCAAATATACAAGTATTCTATGCAATGATGCTGGTCCTTTTGTGAAGTCCAATAATAAAAAAGGCGGCAGGCTGTCAGATGCATATATGCAGTCCCATTTTGATTATGAATCCTTTTACGGGAGGTTTTATGTGTCCATGGAGGCTGCACGTAAATATAATTCACTGATGCGATTCCTCCCAGAAAATGTTTATGTCAATGGTACTGTTGCCCATTATCTAGGCTATGATGGGATGTTGGATTTGATGACACCAGAAGAATACCGCCAGGCTGCCATTTCCTACAATAGTAAGATGTATTACAGCCATTGTGATTTTAAGGGTATGGGCAAGGAGAGGATACGTCTTCAAGGTGAGATGTTGAAAGGGATGATAGAAGATGCTGACAATGCTATGAAGTCTGCATCAGACATAGTGGCAGACTTGCGCTTCAGTCACGATACGGGAATGATGCCCTTGTTTTCGCTGATGGGATTGTCTCCTTTTCCTTCTTCAGTAGCATTCGATAAAGTGTTTTCCAATTGGAATTCCTCATACTGGATGTGTATGGCAACTAATTTGCAGATGGTGTTTTATCAAAAAGAAAATTCTGTGATTGTGAAATTCATGCTGAATGAGTGTGAAGTCACCATCCCTGCACTTCAGGCTATAGACGGAGTTTATTATCCTTGGGATACTGTGAAAGCGTATTGGAACCAGTTATTGATGTCGTAATATCTATAGTTTGACGGACTGATGGGAATTATTCGCATTAAGAAGTGAAAGAAATGAAACGATATACAGACTTATTTGTAGACTTTGATGATACCATCTATGATACTCATGGCAATGCAGATGTAGCCCTTGATGAGCTCTTTGCGTTGTATGGTTTGGATGAATACTTTGATGACAGAGATTATTTCCACATCAATTATTGGAAGACAAATAACTATTTGTGGGATATGTATGCCCAAGGACAACTAGATAGGGATTTTCTTATTGTTGAGCGTTTCCGACGTCCTTTAATGTTAGGAAGGAATCAGCAAGGTGAACCTTTTCTCCCGTCATTAGAGTTGTGTCGTCAGATGAGTGATAGTTTTTTGTCATTATGTTCAGAGAAGAGTGCTACTGTGCCAGATGCCCATGAAGTGATGTCTTATCTGAAAGAAAAAGGATATCGTATTCATATGTGCAGTAATGGTTTCCATGAAGTCCAGTACAAAAAAATGAAGGCTTCCCAGCTTGATGTGTATTTTGATACCGTAGTGCTTTCTGAAGATGCAGGGGCTAATAAGCCAAGTCCCGAATTCTTTCACTATGCTTTCAAAAAGACATCTGCTATACCTGCCACAACAGTCATGATAGGCGATAACTACAGGACGGATATTGCTGGAGCTTCAGGAGTAGGCATTGATACCATATTTTTCAATAGAAATCCAGATAGTCTGACAATCTCGGTTCCTTCCACAATAGAAATTAGAGCTTTAAAAGATCTATATAATATTTTATAAATGAAGATTCTCTTTTTTGACATAGATGGTACGCTAGTCAGTTTCAGAAATCATCTTATTCCGCAAAGTGCAGTAGACGCCATTGCCTCAGCCAAGGCAAAAGGGCATAAGATCATTATATCTACAGGTAGGCCCCAAGCATTTATCGACAATTTAAGTCAGATAGAGTCGAAGGGGTGTGTGGATGGTTACATCACTATGAATGGTGCTTATACATTTGTAGGCAATCAAGTTATTTCTGCCCATCCCATTCCTAATGAAGATGCTCGGCATATTATTATGTATTGTCGTGAGGCAGGAGTAGCAACCATTTATGTGTCAGAGAAAGATATTTGGTTGTATCGTCCGTCTTTGTTGTATCAGTCCATTTTCAATGATCAGTTGCAGATAAAGGTCAATCCTACCAATTCAACTTTAGACGAAATGGAACTGGCTCATAAGAATCTGTATCAGATTACTCCTTTTCTTAATGTTTCTCAAGAACAGGAATTATCAAGCAGGTTGGAAGGAAGTGAGATGGCACGTTGGCATCCAGATTTTTTGGATATTATGGGAGCCGGCAATACGAAGAGAAAAGGGGTGGAGGCAGTATGTCGTTATTTTCATGCAGATATCTCTGATACCATAGCCTTTGGTGATGGTGGCAATGATATACCCATGCTCAAATATGCAGGAACGGGAGTTGCAATGGGTAATGCATCTGATGAAGTCAAACGTGTTGCCGATTATATAGCTCCTCATATAGAAGAAGATGGTCTGTCAAAGATTATGAGAGAGTTGGGTCTATGTGATTGAAATCAGTCAACGGCATTGCATGCTTTGCAAGTTCATCTTTTCAGGTGAAAAAAATCTTATATTGCTGTCCGATAAAGGCTAAAACATATCCCCCTTCCATTGTTATGGACAGCTTCAAAGACTCACAGGAGCCCTCATAAGGTACTGAATCTTATCGAAAAACAGAGTCTGTTTCTGATCCATGGGTTTAATAATGTACCCTTACGCAGTGCTCTTCGGACGCAAATGCCAGACAATCAGAGAAGTTATTTGAGGATGTTTATCGGTAATCTATGTACTGCTAACAAGGAGCTACTTTTTTCGGACAGGCGAAGCCAATGGTGATAAGGCAACTTAGATTCTTCGATTCGACAATAACAATCCCCATCTGTCCTGTGAAGGTAGGTGGGGATTATTGCTTTCAAACAATCAAAGTAATCTGCTAAAGGTATATCTTCTTACTTCTTTCATATCTTATATGTTATAATCAAAGATATTTGTCTGTGGCATATCCGCATAGATTAAGGCAATTAATGGAGGATAGTACTGAGATAATCCAGACATTGCTGAATGTCGGGAACGGAATTGTACCAGTTATTCTCATATTCAATGGTGAGATATCCCTTGAATTTTTGCTGTTGTAGCAGACTAACCATATCGGATACCTGTAGAATTCCTTTTCCCCATATGGTGTCATCTTGCCACTGCTTGCCTTCTCTTACAGCTTCAATATCCTTGAAATGGATGGATACAATGCGTCCTTTCATTTGCTTCAGGCATTGCATGTGGTCCAAACCTTCTCTCTTCCAGTGGCCTACATCAGCACAGGCACCGAGTAATTTGCTTCTGCCTTCCAACTTATGTAGAAGGTTTTTGGGGGTCCAATAGTCGGAGGGCTTAGGATGGTTGTGGACAGCCACTTTGACATTATATCTGCGAGAGAGTTTTTCTACCTCATCCCATAGGGTAAGGGGTGGTTCACAGGTGATGTATTCCATTTTCATATCGTGCGCCAATTGGAATAATTGTTGCCATTCTGCTATATCATCACTGACAAACACACCTGTTGCAATGATGGTTATGCCGTAAGAGGCTGCCTTTTCCATCAGTTTTTTGCGAGTGGTCTGGTCCATATTGATGCAGAAAGTTTGCTTCCCCCATTCACCTCCTAACTTGTGTCCTGGATATACTTCAATGTAATGAATACCTAGAGAAGCTGTTTTTTCAAAGGCTTCCATTAGGGTGAACTTATGGAAAGTATACGATTGCATGGATATTTTCAATGGCTTTGCTGATAAAGGAAGTACAATCAGACAGGTTATGACCATGAGCCATAGGGTAAGAATGTGTCTTTTCATGGCATTTCAGGAAGAGTAAATCCGTTATGGTAGGTATGCTTTATCCATTCGTTGGCTGCTTCTAGAGCATTGAATTCCCCAAAACGTCTGTCAAAACGCGGATCTCCATCAATGACACGGAATTCGTCATGGTTGACAATCTTAATCCGATCTGATTCAGAGATGTTAGTCAGTTGCATCTTTTCTCCATTCCATAGCAGTGGGCGGTGAAGGCCATACATGCCAGCGAGTCGTACTGCTATGACTCCAAGATTGACTGTCTCTGTAAACGGACCAGAGAATCCAAAATGAGAGGAGGAGGGAATACGACTATCCGGTGACTCCTTGCAGGCACGTATCCAATCTTGTTCATGGGCATTGGTTTTCCATATGTTTCCGTTGCCTCCGGGTATGCGGGGAAGTATGGGAGTAGGTTGTTTCCAGTCTTGCATTCTTTCGAGAGGAAGCAGGGTTGGATTCATTCCATAACATCCAGTCATAATCTTTCCCTTGGTACCAATAAAGATCAGTCCACCGTTTTCATCTCCCATCATTTCTCCGTCCTTGAGCTCTTCTGGACGTGGTGGCATGAGTCCGCCATCGTACCAAACTACTTTGAGTTCAGGCATTTTTACCTTTCCTTTTTTGGGACGTGCCGGGAAGGTGTAAGTGATTATTTCTGCATGGGGAGGCGAATAGAGGTTGCTGAGTGTAGAACTAGCGATGACACTAGTGGGATACTTGATACCCAAGGCCCAGAATACAGGGTCCATGATGTGGCATGCCATGTCTCCCATAGCTCCTGTACCGAAATCGTACCATCCTCGCCAGTTCCATGGAGTGTAGGAAGGATGATAGGGGCGCATCTCGGCAGGGCCGATAAAGAGAGACCAGTCTAGTGTGTCTGGACAAGGAGGAGTATCTGAGGGCTTCATAAGACCTTGAGGCCAAATGGGACGGTCAGTCCAGCAATGTACTTCGGTGACTTCACCGATAGCGCCATCCCAAATCCATTCTGCAACCTGTCTACACCAGTCGAAGGAGTTTCCTTGATTGCCCATTTGGGTAGCTACCTTGTATTTTTCCGCCAATCGGGCAAGGAGGCGTGCTTCATAAATGGAGTGGGTGAGTGGCTTCTGTACATAGACGTGTTTGCCCAAGGTCATCGAATGGGCTGCAACACCAGCATGGGTGTGGTCGGGAGTAGCTACTAGTACAGCATCAATGGTAGAACCCATTTCATCAAGCATGATGCGCCAATCCTTGTAAGTTTTGGCCTGAGGATAGTCTTTGAATGTCTTGGCTGCATACTTCCAATCTACATCACAGAGGGCAACGATGTTTTCTGTATTCATGTTCCTCAGATTGCGTCTTCCCATACCACCGACACCAACTCCTGCTATGTTGAGCTTGTCACTGGGAGAGGTGTGACCATACCTTTTACCTAGTACGGAACTGGGAACTGTCATGATGGCAGCAGATGCGATGCCAGCATTCTTTATGAACTCTCTTCTAGTCAATTTTTTCATAGAGCTTGAATATTTGGATGTGAATTGTTTTGTTGGATACAATGTAATTGGGTGCAAGGCGGGATAGTTGGAAGGGAAACGGGTTGACTAATCTTCAGAACGTTGTTGTTATCTGATATCAGTGACTTTCAGAATATTGTAAGAAATACCTTGGTCATAGACATCAATATGTTCCTGTTTTTTTATCCACTTGACGATGCGTATAGTAAGTGGCAGAGCAATGATTTCATAGAGTGTTTTGGCAATGACCTGAATTACCATCATCTGAATGAGGATGGAATGGGGTACACTACCATAAAAAGCTAAAGGAAAGAATACCAGAGAGTCGGCTCCTTCTCCAACAATGGTAGAAACGATGGCTCTCAAAGAGAAATGTCGTCCTGAAGAGAGTACCTTCATGCGACTCATGACATAAGCATTGAGAAAAGAGCCAATGAGGAAGGCTACAAAACTGGCTCCAGTTATGCGAGGTGCGAGGCCAAAGACATAGTTAAAATGGGGTTCATTGTCTAACCAACAATCAGCAGGCGGTAGGAGGACAGCTAGTTCTCCTGCTGCCACAACAAGGAAATTAAGGATGAATCCTAACCAAATGACCAACCGGGTTATCTTGAATCCCCATACTTCTGCCATGCAATCATTGACTATATAGGAAACTGGAAAGATGATAAACCCTGCTGTAAGGGTAAGTCTTCCTATTTGGAAGAGCTTCGTTTCCAGTAAGTTGGATGTGATAAGGCAGGTCACAAAGAGTACGGTACATATTAGGAGACTCACTCCGAAATGACGGGTGCCTTTATGGTCTATTGTCATAGTCATAGGGAAAGGGAGGGTGGCAGTGGGGATTCATGCTATTTTTTTGTGGGGGAATTCACTGCTGGCAGTATAGATGAAATATTCTGCTCTCGATGGCATATGTGTACTTCAATGCCGAATTTTTCATGGATATGATGGGCCAGATGCTCTGCTCCGTAGACACTGCGATGCTGTCCGCCTGTGCACCCGAAAGAGAACATGAGACTTGTGAATCCTCTCTGTATATATCTCTCGACGTGCATATCGGCGAGTCGATAAACAGATTCAAGGAAGGTGAGTATCTCTCCGTCATCTTCTAAGAAACGTATCACCTGTTCGTCCAGTCCTGTGAGTTTTTTATAAGGTTCGTATCTACCTGGATTACGTGTACTTCGACAATCGAATACATAACCGCCTCCATTACCGCTAGGATCTTCTGGTATGCCTTTATGAAAGCTAAAACTATATACTCTGACTACAAGAGGACCATTACCGTCATATTTGGAGTATGTGGGCTGTCCGTCTATTGGATTGGATTTGTAGAGTGGGGATTCTTGAGTTCGGTATCCGTCTTTGCGCTTTTGGGCCGCAGGTTTGGGATGATTGAACTGTGGCAGATTGATGATACTGGTCAGGATGGACTGCAGGTAGGGATAGGGACAGAATCCATCAGAGAGTCCAGCACGTATGTTGTCGATGGCATAGGGAATGCTGTCAATAAAGTATTGTTTGCGCTCGAAATAGCCTCTGAATCCATAGGCTCCCAGTACTTGTAAGAGACGGAATAGTACGAATTTTTTTAGATTGTTGCGGAATTTGTTGACATCTACATCGACGTATTGTTTTAATGCATCAATATATACATTAATCAGTTCAGACCGAAGTTTCTGTGGGTATTGTGCCGATGCCTGCCATAGAAATGAGACTACATCGTATTCTACAGGTCCACGTCGTCCACCCTGATAGTCGATAAAATAGGGATTCCCTTTGGCATCGAGCATTATGTTGCGTGCCTGGAAGTCACGATACATAAAGGCTGTATTGTCACAATGGATAAGGTCTTTGGCGAGTAGCTGGAAGACAGATTCTAATTTGAGTTCATTGAAATCTATGCCTAGGGGTTTCAGGAAGCAATATTTAAAGTAGTTGAGGTCAAAAAGGATGCTGTTTTTATCAAAGGATTCTACTGGATAGCATTTTTTAAAGTCCAATCCTTGGGCACCTTTTATCTGCATTTCCGGCAATTGGGTCATGGTACGCTTCAGAAGTTCTTTTTCCTTGAGGTTGTAACGTCCGCCCAGTTTTCGTCCTGTTTCCAGTGCTTGATAAAGTGATATATTACCTAAATCGGTTTGCAGATAGCAGATGTGGTCGTCAGATATGGCAAGCAGACGTGGAACGGGTAGCTTGTGGGTATTGAAATGGTCAGTAAGATAGATGAATGTGTCATTTTCCTCTACGGATGAGCCAATGACGCCGATAACGCTTTGAGGTATGACTCCTTCGGGAGAAAAGAGACGGTAATATTTTCTTGCGCTTCCTGATTGAGGAATTTCCTCTATATTGACACAATCGGTGTGGTAGAGGTTACGGTACAGAAAGCGGAGGGATTGCAGCTTGTTGCTCATTGCAGTGCGATATATAAACAGAGTGTAATGTAATGATTGTTGTTATTATTGTCAGAGGGGCCTCTTCTGGCTGTCTTGAGAATGATTGAGGTTCATGAGCATCACGGAAAAGAGGGCAGCGGTCTCTGTGCGAAGGCGGCTATCTCCAAGGGAGACAGGTTGAAAACCATGACAGATGGCATATTCTATTTCATCTATAGAGAAGTCTCCTTCAGGCCCTATGGCTACCAGACAATCCTGACAGGGTGCTCCTTCCAGTAGGGAGGGCAGGTATTTCTTTGCTAGTGAGATATCGGAATCATTATAGCAATGGGCAATATAGCGTTGCCCATTGAAGGGAGAGTCTACCAACTGACGGAAGCTATGTAAGGCTGTTATCTCAGGAAGGAATGACTTGTGACTCTGCTTCATGGCGGAGAGTACGATACGTTCTAGCCGTTCCTTGTTGATGTGTTTTCTTTCTGAGAAACGGCATTCAATAAGATGGATAGCATCACATCCAATTTCCGTTGCTTTCTCTGCCAGCCATTCTATCCGGTCAATATTCTTGGTAGGTGCTACAGCAATGTGTATGCTTCCTTTCCAATGGCGTGCTTCGTCATGGATTGCCTGTATTTGACAGGTGCATTGTTTCTTGCCAATCTCACTTATGGTGGCTTGTGCGACATGACCACAACCGTCAGTCAAGACAACAGAGTCACCTGTGTTGAGGCGCAATACACGCTGAATGTGTTCAGCTTCTTCTTGAGGAAGTGTTGCATGTACACCGTTTGAGAGGTCAGGACAATAGAAATACCGAAGTTCTTTCATTTTCTTTTGTTGAGTTCGTCACGAAGGTTAGCAGCCAATTCATATTCTTCACGTTCTACGGCATCTTTCATGGCTTTCTTGAGCATATCGGTATTGATGGACGAAAGAGGGAAGGATACGCTTCCTTGTGTTGCATTGGCCCTGCATACTGACAGGAGGTCTTCGCAGACATAAAGGGTGGAATGGAATGTCAAAGCTATGGCAATAGCCTGAGGAGCACTACTACTTATACTGAATGTTTCGCCATTCTGGAGGAAATGTATCTGTGCAGTGAAGTTGCCATTTTCAGTGTTGTCAATTGTGACGTCTTCCAAAATGTTTCCTGATACTCCCATGCAAATTCTGAAAGTTTCGAGCAGTTTCTTCTGTTCTGTGGGTCGCAGACTGATAGTTTGTTCTATAAAAGATTTTTGTTTTTCGTCCAACGATATGGGAAACAGACGATTACCATTGGTTTCCTTGAGGAAAACCAGATACATTCCTTCTGCTACCGGCTGATAGGAAAGTGACTGAAACTGAAATGCTACTCTACCTTGGGAATCCATATTGTTGTTATAATTTTCGTCTTCCCTGCAAATATAGTGTTTTTTTTGCACGTGGAATTTATTTGCGGTGCAGAATAGATTGTATTTTCAGCATGCCCCATGCAATAACCCATGCCCCTCTTCCTCCATGGGAAGTATATTGTTTCAGAAGGTGACATGTAAATTTGTTGAGAGGAGACAATGGAGATAAAGGGAAATTCTTGAGAAGATTACTAGCCCCTTCAGGGCACGACTCATATATTAGACGTCCTGCCATGATGTGTATGCGGTAATGGAGTGCGATGAGGTCAAGTGAGTCCCGACGGGGATGTTGATTAATTAACTCTTCAACTTGTTGTAGTGTACGGAGGATGGATACAGACCGAGAGGCATGGCCGTTGCCAGTGATGCTGTCTGGGTGGGCGAAGAGACTATGCCATGCATGGGATTTATCGTAGTCAATTGATGGAGATGCTTTGAGCAATCGGTAGCCTAGTTCCCAGTCATCCCAAAACTTGAGCGCAGGATTCCATCCTCCAACCTTTTCCAGGAGTGAACGATGAATAATCATGGTTTGTGTAGTCAGGTAGGGGGAGATAATTTGGAAACAAGCACGTGGGGAGAAACCATGCTTGCGACTAATAAATTTACCATTGGCCAGCAATATACGACTTATGATTACATATAATTCAGAAGGTTGACAGGTATTGACTTTCTGATTAGCCCACTCAAAAAAATTGGGAGATAGCCTATCGTCTGAGTCAAAGAAGTAGATGTATTCCGCTCTAGATATTCTCCATCCTGCATTTCGTGCAGCTGCAGCCCCTTGTCTGCTACAGGTGAGGTTTATTGCAAGACATCCTCTTTCCTGCAGTTTGCCTATGTAGGCATCTACTATATTGTGAGAATTATCTACAGAGCCATTATCCACAAATATGGCTTCGTAGGGCATTATTGTCTGTGCCGACAGACTATCGAGCATACTCGGTAGCCATTTGGCTCTATTGAGGTAGGGTACAATTAGTGCGATTCGGTTCATGGGATACCATTATATAGATGATACCATATATCATAGCACAGAAGGCTTCGAATGCTTTCCATCCAGAGAGACGAGAGCAGAAGATGTATTTAGTGCAGCGTGCCAGTGCCCCTAAAGGTCCGTGCATAATGGTTAATACGGCTCCTTTGGAGCGCTGTACTTTAGTATGTGTATCAAATAGATTGCCTGTACTTACGCTTCTTGTCCTAATGATAGATTTTGGGAAGTATCTGATGGCAGCCTTGTTTCTATGGGCCTGATATAGCCAAACCTCTTCTTCTCCGCATGCTAAGCATGGCGAGTTAATTCCGAAGCGGGTGTCAAATGCTGGTATTCTGTTGCTCATCTTTAAGGCAATGCCCATAGAGCAGTACCAGTAGCCGCGGGGTGTTTCATTATAGTTAAATTCATGGACAGGATATTGACGGAAAGGTTGACCATCGATAGTTTCTGCTTGACAACAGGCAATGTCCACGGAGGGGTTGTCTTGAAAGATATGTCTGATGGCTTGTAAGTGGGTGGGCAATATTCTACAATCGTCATCGGCTAGCAGAAGAATGTCGCCTGTGGCATGAAATAGTGCATTGTTGCGATTGGCTGATAGCCCACTTCCTTCTAGGAAGAGTAGGGTCACATCAGTACGTTCTGTCATATGGCGAGGCACGCAGTCCAGATAAGAAATATCGGTATATTGGAAAGATATCAGCCAGTGTGTATCCTTCATAGGCGGAAGTAACATCTCTTGGATTCGGTTGATGCCTTCGTTGTAGGTGCATACCAGTATTTCGCAAATCATATCTGTAGGTATTTCATTGCCTTTGAGGTCTGTGATGTGTTGTCTTGTACTAGCGGGAGATGATAGTTAGAATGGATTTTGCTGAATTGTCAGTGTTTCTTTCAAGATATTTATGAGTGAACTCTTTCTGTCTACCTGTGTTTAGTGGCATGTTTGCGTTGCCAGATAAAAATGCCTTGTACAAAAGTATTGATGAGCTGGAGTATCTGACGTTGTGATTTCTTGGCAAATACAGAAGCATAGACAAAAGCATAGAAAACAGCTTTTTTTCCATAAACTTGACCCAAAAGGGCTCCAAATGCTCGTTGTACATGCTTGTCTACCAATAGCATCCTTGGACTGTAAAGGGCTGAAGTGAGGACTATAGGAAGTGGAAAATATATCATCTTCAAATGCTTCCTATAGGCTTCATTTAGGAATATCTGTTGTTCGTAGCAGGAGAATAGAGATGAACCGACTCCGAAATCTTCGTTGTACCAAATAACACCTTGGATGCTGGTTCTTCTGTATACTGTTTCGCATGCCAACTTGTTCATTCTTTCACGGAAAGATACTACTTCTTTCTTCTTGGTAGGATATTCCCGCAGGGTCTTGCCAGTGTATGTCTGTGCTTGAAAGAAAGCAATGTCAATATTCGGATTCTGTTCAAACGTCTTTATCATGTTGTCAATGGTGTATGGTAAGAAACGAGTGTCATCGTCCATGAAATACACCAAGTCGGAAGTTGCCTTTTCAAGCATCATATTTCTGCTGAGTGAAAGTCCTTTTAAGGGCGACTTGATGAGAGTCACATCTGAATAGGATTCAAGTACTGGGGGAATCAACTGAAGAAAACTTTCGTTGCTGTATTGGAAGCAGATAATGTACTTTACACCAGAACGCTCTTCGGGTAGGGCATCCTTGATTCTCACGATGTGGGCGTCTTTTACGCTAATCAGAATGTCAAGTGTCAGCATGGGAATCTGTTTATGGTTTGTATGATATATTCTGTTTCCTGATTAGTCATCAATGGATTGAGAGGCAAACTCAGTTCTTCTTGGCAAATCTGTTCCGTGCAAGGGAAAGAGAGATGAGAATATTCTTGAAATGCAGGTTGGAGGTGAGGTGGTACAGGATAATGAATCAAAGTATCGATGTTATGATGAGCCAGATATCTTTGTAATTCATTTCGGCGGGGAGAGTATATGGGAAATATGTGCCAAACGGAGTCTTGAGGGAATACTCCTTTGTAGGGCATCCTAATGTCAGGGTGGCTGATACAATCCATGTATTGTCTTGCGATGGATTGTCTGTGTGTGTTCTCTTTATCTAGGCTTTTGAGGCGTGTACGCAAGATGGCAGCCTGTATCTCGTCCAACCTCGTATTCATACCTTTATGCAGATGGTGGTATTTTTCAGTTTGGCCATAATTGGCCAATTGACGGCATAGGTCGGCAAGTGACTGATTGTCGGTAGTGATGGCTCCTCCGTCACCCAGTGCACCCAGGTTCTTGGTGGGATAGAAACTGAATGCTGCACCATGGCCTAAATGACCAGCCTTGTTACCTGAGGGATGGATGGCACCATGAGCTTGTGCAGCATCCTCTAATAGGAGTAGGCCATTCTTCTGAGCTATAGTATTCAATGATGTAATGGGAGCGATTTTGCCGTAGAGATGTACACATACAATAGCACGTGTACGAGGAGAGATACATGATTCTACCTGTTGTGGGTCAATCAATGAATCATCAGCATCCACGTCGCACAATATAGGAGTTAAACCACTTCTTACTATGCTTTCCACAGTGGCAATAAAGGTGTGGGCAGGAACAATGACTTGTGTCATTTCATCCCAATGGTATAATATGCGACAGGCTGTTAGCAACACGGTCAGTGCATCCAGTCCATTACCAGTTCCGATGCAGTGGCGACATCCGCAATAAGTGGCGAATTCTTTTTCAAAAGCTTTTCCCTCTTCTCCTAGAATGTACCAACCTGAGTCCAACACTCTCCGAATAGCTTCGCTAATAGCAGGTTGGTAGTTCAAAGTTGTCTTTTTCAGATCCATGTAAGGTATTTTCATGGTGTCAGAGTTGCAGTTGATAATGGTTGTAGCAGATACCTCGTGCCCCGAATCCTTCTTTCTGGAAAACGAGGCCATAGTTGAGTATGTTTCCTTTGTCTTCAGTGGAAATGCCAAAGTCCAGATACTTGGGACTTGATGGGGTGTTGGTAGAAGAGTGGATGATTTCTGTGAATATGAGGTCAAGAGCACCAGTACTTTTACCTTCTTCGTTGGCTGCGATGTATTGAGCATGTATGGTGCATGGGGTGATGAAGAGTACGGTTCCTGCTATCATATCCCCATTGTTTTCTGCATAAATCAGTTGGATATTATCTGGAAATAAATTATGTAAATACAATATTTCCGTGAGGGAATGGACGGGTTGTTTGCCATGGCGCTTCAGAAGTACTTGACTTAAGATTTTCCAAAAGAGTTTCCATTGTCCTTCCTGACAGGCTTTATGGAGAGTGACTCCGTACTGGATGGCTTTCTTCCTACAACGTTTGCGCAGTTGGCTCAATGGAAGTGGCTGATGAAGGTCAATGGTAGAGGAAAGCATACATGCTGTTTGTGTCATCCCTCTACGAAAAAGGAAATATAATGATTGTTCTGCAGGATAGGTGTGGTAGATGTAGGGAGAAGGTCTGTATTCCAATGTTTTAGCAAGGACACTATTTCTATAGTAGTCCAAGGCTGCATCAAGCATCTTTTCTACTTCTTCAGAAGATGTATTGGCTGTATGAAGCAGGCCACCATAGGTGAGTCCGCCATGCGACTGTATGATGTCTCCTTTGATATTGGCAGGTAACAAACCCTTCAGTTTACCCTTTTCCATCAACAGAAGTGATGCATCTTGAAAGCGATCTTCATGGTAGTCCATGAAGCGTCTGTCCAATAGGAATGTGCCGTTGCAACATTGCTGCACCATCTTGTTCCATGCGTCTCTAACCTCTGGAGAATATCTTATTGCCTGCATATTGTCTGTTCTAGAAAATCCTGATAGTCATTGACATAAGCTTCTTGACAGTAAGGTTCATCGGAAGCGACTAGGCATATGGTGCCTTCTTCAAATTTAGAAAGCAGACACCAGACACCAGCAGGGATAATAATGCCTGTATCAGGTTGGTCCATGTGTAGGGTAGCATGATGTTTCCCGTCATCCACATAGATATCAAAAGAACCCTTGAGCGGGAATATTGCTTCAGCACATTTCCAATTGGCATGTCCTCCTCGGGTGGCTTCTTCGGGTACATTATATATCCAGAAAAGTCTTTTGACAGGAAATGGGATGTCCGTATAGGCATCTGCGCAGGTGAGCCAACCTCTTTCATCGGGAAATGTTTTGAGTCTCACCGTCCTGCAATCAGGAGTTGTGTCGGGTAGGAGAATGGCCATGATGGTTAATGTAATCCAGCCAGATGTTTCACTTCTTCGATCATTGTTGTTGCTAGTTGGTTGGCACGCTCTTCATTGGCGGCTTCTGCATAAATACGTATGATGGGTTCAGTGTTGCTTTTACGAAGATGAACCCATCCATCGGGGAAGTCCACTTTTACACCATCAATGTCAGTCACCTGCTCGTTCTTATGAGATTCCTTGATAGTGGCGAGTAATCTGTCTACATCCATATCAGGGGTAAGATCAATGCGGTTTTTAGTGATGATGTATTCTGGATAGGTCTTACGTAACTGACTAGTTTTCATTCCTTTCTTTGCCAGATATGTCAGAATGAGGGCAATACCCACTAATGCATCTCTACCATAATGGGCCTTGGGGTATATAACTCCACCATTGCCTTCACCACCGATGACTGCTCCTGTCTCTTTCATTTTGTTTACTACGTTAACTTCGCCGACTGCTGCTGCGTAGTAATTACATCCAGCTTGTTGTGTAATGTCCCTGAGCGCGCGTGTTGAACTAAGGTTGGAAACTGTTGCCCCTTTTTCATGTTGCAGAATGTAATCGGCAACTGTCACTAATGTGTATTCTTCTCCATACATGGTGCCGTCTTCGCAGAAGAGAGCGAGGCGATCTACGTCAGGATCTACAACGAAGCCAATATCGTAGCATCCCTTTTGCATCTCCTCCTTGATGGCAGAAAGGTTTTTTTCAAGCGGTTCTGGGTTGTGCTGGAAATCTCCAGTAGGTTCTGTAAAAAGTCCTTTCACACTAGCCACACCCAATTGTTGTAGGAGTTCTGGTAGAATAATGCCTCCTACGGAATTGACTGTATCGATGGCTACTCTAAAACCTGCTTTGCGAATGATATCAATGTCAACAAGTTCCAGGTTTTTAACGAAGTCAATATGTTTCTGACCATAAGAGAAATCTTCAGTGTACTTGCCGATGTGGTCAACGTCAGCATATTCAAAACTTCCTTCTTCAGCCAGTCTTACAACTTCTGCTGCTTCTTCTGCATTGAGGAATTCTCCCTTCTCATTGAGGAGTTTGAGTGCGTTCCATTGTCTTGGGTTGTGACTGGCGGTGAGAATGATTCCTCCACAGGCATTACTCAGGGTAACAGCCAATTCGGTAGTAGGAGTAGATGCTAGTCCAATATTAAGAACATCATATCCGAGTCCGAGTAATGTACCACATACGACATGAGATACCATCTCGCCTGATATACGTGCGTCACGTCCTACTACAATGAGATTGCCAGGTAAAGAAATGGCTTTCCTACGTTGGATAGCGTAGGCTGATACGAATTTGACAATGTCAAGAGGATTAAGAGAGTTGCCTGTAGGTCCGCCAATGGTACCGCGGAATCCAGATATTGATTTGATGAGAGTCATAGTTGATGTATGGGTTATCTTAAAATACGGAATGTTTTATTGATGGTTACCTCTCCTTTGAGAGTGGCGAGGGTGTAGTTAATGGAACCTCCACTGATGGGTTGTGTAGAGGGAACGGGTTTCCATTGAGAAGCAGAAGGATTGTAGCTACCTTTGAAAGTCACTGTAATACTGTTCTTCTCTGGAATGGTTATCTGACAGGTGGGATTGCTTTTGTCATTGTCATAAATAACATTGTTGTCCAGAATAGTTTCATTATCCAATTTCCATGTATATGAAGTTCTGTTGATGAGATTACCAGGTGTTGTCTGAACAGCTGTAAAGGTAACAACATCTCCTGGACGTAAGACATCTCTGTCGGCTGCAATTTCCGAGAAGACAGGAAGTTGTGATTTATCTTCATCTTCTGAACATCCGATGAGGGTGAATGCTAGCAATAAGCTGAGCGTGCCAATGATAAATGTTTTCATGAGAGTGTATTTTTTGTATGTTCTTTTTGTCTTTATGTTGTCGTCTGTTTTGCAAAGATAAAGGAATTTCTCACATCTACCATGTCCATTTCTTGATTTCTTGATAGAGGGCAGGTAGCGGAAGTCCCATTACATTATAAAAGCATCCGTCAATGCGTTTAATACCAGTCATGCCTATCCATTCTTGAATGCCATATGAACCGGCTTTGTCGAAGGGATGGTAGTGTTCAATATAATAGTTGATGTCTTCGTCGGAAAGAGTAGTGAAAGTAACCTGAGTAGTGCAGACAAAGGAGTGACAATGGTGGAGACTACGTAGTGTGGTACCTGTAATGAC
Source organism: Prevotellaceae bacterium (assembly GCA_022763905.1). GTDB lineage: Bacteria > Bacteroidota > Bacteroidia > Bacteroidales > Bacteroidaceae > UBA6382. Next base: position 31,768 of record JALERS010000088.1, read on the forward strand.
CTGATGGGTTCTGCCAGAAAGACTTTTCAACATTTGTTGAGCCTCTTCTTGATTGTGAGGCTTACCTAGGGCCTCTTGTCCATTCCATACTATTGTATCGGCTGCAATGATGAGTGAGTTCTCTTTGAGTGGTGCGTTACATGCCTTTGCCTTAGTCTGTGACAGGAACAGAGGAATTTCGGAGCCATCAAGCTGGATAGGATATTCCTCGTTGCATTCTGTAACCCATTGGCGGAAATGTATCCCTATTTCTTTCAGCAGTTGTGCTCTTCTAGGAGACTGACTGGCTAATATGAAGTCTATGTTGTCAGAAATCATGTGTGCGTTTCTGTAATTAATGATTATACGAGGATTACCAACCAAATGCAGTCTTGTCTGTCATCCATAAGTCTTGTGCCCTAAGTATCTGTTCTATTACGTCTCGTACACATCCGTCACCTCCCTTATGCGGGGATATGTAGCGAGATATCTCCTTGATTTCGATTGCGGCATCAGCGGGACAGCAAGGCAGTCCTACTTGTTGCATGATTTCCCAATCGGGTATGTCATCGCCCATGTAGAGGACTTCCTCATTTTTGAGTTCTTGTTGTTGCAGTATTTTTTGATAGATGCCTATTTTTACTTGGCAACCTAAATGGATGTCTTCAATTCCTAAGTTTTGGTATCTGATGGCAGTTTCCTTTGTCTTGGCACCGGTGATGATGGCTATATGTAGTCCGCGTTTTACAGCCAGTTGCAGGGCATATCCGTCTTGTATATTGACGGTGCGTTGAGGCTGTCCGTCTGTACCCAGGCCAACAGTTTGCCTACTTAGAACTCCGTCTACGTCAAAGGCCAGCATTTTTATTTTTGTCAAGTCGTAGTTTATCATGGTTGTTGTGTTTTTTGTTCTTCAGTGTTTGTGGCAGAAGGATGGTATTGATTTAATATGTATTGGCTGAGAAGGTCATAAATGGCTATTGTACTTGGACAAGTCAGCAATTGACGCTCTTCAGCAATGACTTTCTTGTCACCACGGCGTGCTGGTCCTGTTTGTGCCTCCAAGGGGGAAACGTGTTGTAACTTGAGTGTCGCTGTTTCAATCATGGGTATCAGTACACTGAAGGGTAGATGTAATTCATTCAACATCTTTTCAGTAATAATGTAGAGACAGTTGGTGAAGTTATTGGCAAATACTCCCGCCAGGTGAAGTTTTAGCCTTTCAGAAGTAGTGAGAGGGTAAACATGACGGGATATCTTGTTGGCAATAGCGAGGGTGCGTTCTTCTGCTACGGGGCAATTACCTTCTATAAAAAATGATGTTTGTTGTAGATGAGCGGGTGGTGTATCTTTCGTAAAGGTTTGTAAAGGATATAGCACACCCCAATAACGTCTGTCCGTACTCTTTAGAACTGAGATGGACTGATTGCCAGCTGTATGAAGGTAGAGTGCAGTATGTGAGTGGGGTAGTTGGCGAGCTATGTCCGCGAGTGAATCGTCTTTAACAGCGATGAGATAAACATCCGCATTTTGGGGTACATCTTTTATATTATGGCTATAACAAGTATGGAGTTGTTGGGCGAGTACCTGCGCATGTTCTTTGTGACGACTCCACACATGAATGATGGAATAGCCTGCCTTCTGCAAGACTGGTGCTAAAACTGATGCAACATTGCCAGCACCTATAAGTGCTATCTTGATGTCTTTCTCCATGACTATGCAAAGATAGCGTTTTTTGTCAGTTGTGTGGTTGTATGTTGTCTAGATTAACTGATTTTTCTTGTGACGAAGCTTTTCTGTATCTATAGAGTTGGTATGAGTTGACAACATTGTGGCAGATGCTATAGAAACCACCTGCCAGAGCTGTGACAGGACTAAGGAAAGTATATCCCAACCATATAATGAAGACCGTGTTTTTCTGTCCTAATCCCTGACCTCCCTCAAGACGATGATGGAAATGTCCACCAATGGCTTTTCCTATGGCAAATTGAAAAATGCAACAAATGAGGGCTGCAATAGCTATTCCTGTGATGCCTAAACATGGTTCATGACTATGAGCAATGGCTTTACATGTTACAGCAATGGCCAGAGCCAGAGATATAGCCCATAAATAGAAGGCGAGTTCGCGGAATTGTAGGCAGAGATGGTGAAACCTCGGCAGACAATATCTTACAATACAGGCAGCAATAAAAGGACAAATAAGGAGGGGGAACACTTTTGCCATGATAGTCAAGAAGGCAGGTAGGAAAGTGAGGTTGTCCTGTGGGTGAGCGATAGGAAGAAGTAACGGAATAGCTATGGCTACCACAATGTTTATTATAATGGTATAAGTGGTAATAGTAGCAGCATCACCTCCTAGTTTCATGGTAACTACTGCAGCTGCAGTAGCGGTAGGGCAGATGAGGCATAGAAGGCATCCTTCTAGAAAGAGTTTCCATATAGCTGATGGACAATGAGCGATCATAACGGCTAATATGACTGACAATGTAATCTGGATAAGAGCCATTGCTAATTGCCAACGATGAGGACGCAAATCTTGAGGTTTTACTTCGCAGAAAGTAATAAATAACATGCAAAAGATTAAACAAGGTTGTAGCCATGCTACACAATTTGCCACTGCTTTGTGAGTGGGGGTAAGCCAAGGTATATTAACATAGATAATATATCCTGCCATACCACAAAGTATGGCAATAGGCAACGTCCAGTTTTTCAGAAACCTTATAATCATCAAATATTGCAACCGTTGGAAAGAATTCGCCATGATTTCTTGTTGTTTCACTTAAAAATCTTTAGTACAGGCTTCTAACCAGGCTAATTTCTTCTCAGTGTATGTGTTTTTTTAACCAATTTCGTACTGGGATATCATAGAATCGGCTACATACCCATCCTATTAAGATAGCAAAACATGCTAGGGTTACTGGCATCAGATAGGTGTAAGTGTCAAAAGGATTCCATCCTATGTTGATCCAATGAATGTAGAGATAGATGAGCGGATAGTGTGTGGCATAAAGAGGGTACGAGAGTTGCCCCAGTATACTATATGCCTTGTTCATTTTTGCAGAAGTTATTGTAAGTGCTCCTGTCCATATGATTACAGGGAAAGCCACGATGATACAAGCCAGTTGAAAGAAAATGTTCGTAGTAGAGTGATGGAAACTGGGAATTGACAGCAGTATAATAATGGCTAATGTACAAGGCAGGGCAGTCCATGATGGGAGTGTGCAGGGAGAAAGCAGTTTGTACTTCCTCCATAACCACAGACCCATAGGGTAAGAAATGGAGAGACGAAGAAATCCTCCTAGCATATTGGTTGGTTCTGATGACCATCCATATCCTAAACTTCCAGTTTCAGCTGTCAATCCCATCAGAGCAAGGGCAATAGCTGAGATTACTATCCATAGCCCCAACCAACGGTCTTTCAGTCGATGAAGCAAAAGAGCATAGAGTAAGTTACCAATGTATTCGAAGAAAAGTGACCAATGCGGCCCGTTAAGAGGATAGAGTTCAGTGTTGCCTCTTACATCAGTACCTCCCAATGCAGGCAGGAGTATCAGGGACATGATTATACATAAGAAAATGGTTGGGGAAGGGATTATGTTGCCCTCCCAGTTGACACATCCTTGTAGATAAAAGGCTAAGATTCCAATTATTATTCCCATAATGACCATGGGATGCAGGCGTATCAGTCGCAAGCGTATGAATTGTCCGATGGTCATGCTGTTCCATCGCTTGTCGTAGGCATATCCCATCACAAATCCCGATAGGATGAAAAAGAAGTCTACAGCAAGGAATCCATGAAACATATGTTGCTCAGGTGCATTTGCCGCAAAAGCTATTGCCTCAAACAGGTGATATCCAAGCACCATCAGTGCAGCTATGCCGCGCAATCCGTCAAGTAATAGGAAACGTTGTTGAGCTGAACTATCAACAACGCAATTATTATTCATAAAGGTTGAATCCTTGAGATAATACTTTTTCTATTACTTTTTTGGCTTCTTCCATGGAAAGGTCACGATAGTTACCACATTGTTTAGCGTTAGCTGCAGGTACCTCTTTATATTCCTTGGCTGCAGTTAGTGCATTGCTGACAGCCTTGCGGATATCTGATACACTATGATTTCCGAATACAGACAGATAGTATCCTGTACGGCATCCCATAGGAGAAAAATCAATAACATCGTCAAGATACCGTCTAATTTCTACTGCCATCAGGTGCTCGACAGAGTGCATAGCAGTTGTAGTAAGGAATTCGCTGTTGGGTGTAAAGAAGCGAATGTCATACTTTTCTACAATATCACCTTTTTTCCCATATAGGGAGGCACATTTTCTTACATAAGGAGCACTTACTTTGGTGTGGTCCAGGGAAAAACTTTCTACGTCTTCCATATTGTGTATTTTTTGTTAATTATAAATTCAGAATAAGTTTCTCGTCAGTTTGACAAAGTTATGTTTCTTGTTGGATTTGACGATTGAAATGTATGGGGTAGAAACACACTATATAATTGAAATATTTCATAAATATAGGGCAATGCAAGATATTCGGATCTCAATATTGCTTTTGCAGTTCTGCTATTGCCTTGCTGATTTGATCGGGACAACTAGTAGATTTGGTGCCACAAAGAATGCCCTGTAATTTCTGACGAGCTTCTTCTAAAGACATGCCTACTGCCAAGCGGGAAATGCCTTGTAGATTTCCATGACAACCTCCAGCAACTTCCAAAGAGGTTATAATTTGATGATCATCAGCTTCAATGTGAACATATTGTGAACAAGTTCCAGATGTCTTATAAGTAATATTCTTCATGAGTGATGGTTATTTATCGATTGATTCATCTGTGATTTTCTTTAAGGTTCCCGTCTGCTGATTGAAGAGCACTTGTGTACTCTGTCTCTTGTTAAAGAGTTCATTGCTGAGTACTTCAGTCCTACCGAATTGGGGGAGTGGAGTTGTCAGCTCACAATATACTTTATTCCTTGAATAAATCTTGACAGAGACTTCAGATGTTATATTGTAACGCACTGCTTGTTCTTCTGTCTTCTTCTTCTTGCCATCAAAAACTTCTGAAGGAAGTGTCTTACAATCGGTGATGTCAATGTATATGGGCTCACCAGAAAGGTCATTGACGCTTACTACTCCTGACTGGTCGGAGAAACGGAATAGAATATCTTTCTTTATATTCTTTTCGGGCAGAAAACTTAAGTGGAATGTCTTGTTCATGTCTTCTTGATAACCTTTGAACAATTGTAATAATGCTTCTTCTTGCAGAGACAATTGCTGTATCATAAGTTTTAGTTGTTCTCCATCCTTAGGCAAATTGTCTGATTCTCCCTTAGACAATGCTGTACGACTTTCTCTCAGTTCATAGATTTCATTGGCTGTAAGTTCTGCCATTTTGGCCACACTGCCAGCATAGAGGATTTCTTGTGAGAGATAATCTTTGGAATTAAGTTGATTGCTCTTATGACTTTCTTGGGGAGACATATCTGGCATGTGTTCTTCTTCTGCCGCAGTATTGATGGAAAGGATGAGACCGTCGCTAGAAAGAGAGACTAGAGGAGCGATGGTAGCTTTTTTAAGAGGAATAGAGAAAACCTTAGTTGTATCAGGAATTCCTTGTGGAATGACAGTAATTTTATCAATGTTCCATTTTATCTGCTTTTTGTTGGTAACGTCAGTCAGTCGGAGAAAGCGAGAAGCATAAGAATGGAGTTCACCAGGATATTGGGTTGTACATGAAGCCTGAACAAGAATGTTGAGACGAGTCTTGGGCAGATAATAAGTGACACCCTCAGTGGTAACTCCCGGCTGATATGGCAGAACAACGGTCTGCGCCCATGCTAAAGAATGAACGAGTAGAAATGAGACAACTAACAGACTCTTGATATTCATGATGCGAGTGTTTATAATAAATGAAAGTATATCAGATTAATTATTTATTTTTTTCAACTTTTTGATAGCAGACGGTAAGGCATTAATCAGGTCCATGACGGTCATTCCCTCTTCTGTCATTTGGTTGGCAGCTATATCGCCAGCCAATCCATGCAAGTAGCATCCTAGTCGGCATGCCTCTTCTGGAGTATAACCTTGTGCCAAGAGAGATAATAATATACCCGTCAATGCATCTCCTGTACCAGCTGTAGCCATACCGGAATTACCGGTTGTGTTGAAATAGACCTTGTCAGAAGGTGTGCATATCGCTGTATAATGGCCTTTTAATACTATGAAGAGACGCAGATTCCTAGCCATTGTACGGGCTGTGTCAAGCATGACATAGTCAGAAGAAAAATGACTTTCTCCGCATAGGCGTGCGAATTCTTTGGGGTGGGGGGTGAGAATGCTCATTATCGGTACATAGTGGTACCATGCATTATGTCCAGAGAGAATATTAAGACCATCGGCATCAATCACTAGAGGCTTGGTAGTTTGAGCTAACTGTTTGAAAAAAGCCGTCTCTGTTTCTTTCTTCTTTCCGAGACCAGGACCAATAGCTACAGCATCAAATTCTTCATCTGGCTCATATGTAGTGAATGTGAAATTATCGGCATCATTGTGGATAATAGCCTCGGGTACTGTTGTCTGTACAATAATGTTATTGGTAGCTGGTGTATGCAATGTAATTTTTCCTACGCCACTTCTCATCGCGGATTTTGCTGCTATGACAGCTGCACCTGCCATTCCATAGGTGCCAGCTACAAGAAGACCATGTCCAAAAGTACCTTTATTGCCAAAGGGATCTCTCGTACGAAGGAGCGTGCGTATATCATCCTCTTGGTTGAGATGATACTGATATTCAATAGTCTTGTCAACAACTGCAGGCAGACCAATATCAAGCACTTTACAATGTCCAATATATTGCTGGCAGTCGGTTAGCAGGAAAGCCGGTTTACATGCATGGATAGAGAAGGTGTAGTCTGCTTCAATAATGGCATGCTGAGAAGTAGAAGTATTGTCTTCGCTCATCATTCCAGATGGAATGTCTATGGAAATGACGGTGGATGGACTTTTATTGATGAATTTGACTAATTGGATAAAACTACTTGAAAGAGGGCGGTTGAGTCCGATACCAAAAAGTCCATCTATCACAAGGGTTTGTTCTGTCAGGCGTGGCAGGTCTACCTTTTGGTCAATTTCATGGAATACCACATTGGGACATTGCTCTACCAATCGGTCTCTGTTGGTTTGACAGTCTGGGGATAGACTTCCCTTCACGTTAAATAGAAATACTTCAACATCATATCCAGCCAGTGTCAGAATACGACTGACAGCCAATGCGTCACCACCGTTGTTATGTGGACCGGCAAAGACTTTGACAGGGAAAGAGGACGGCCACTTGGCCTTTATTTCTTCTGTTATGGCTATGGCAGCTTTCTCCATGAGTTCTATGGAGTTCATATGAGTTTTTTGGAGAAAAGCAGATTCGATGGATTTCTGCTCCTGTGCTGTCAATAAATACATGATATGGAATGGTAAAAGAATCAGTTATTGTTCTGGGGGAGCCATACGCTCAAGTCGGAAATGGAAGGTAGGCCCTAAAGTTTTGGAGGCTAATCTGTCAATACCCTCCTTAGTGAATTTTCTCATTTCCAGATTGCTTTCCGTTGGCCATAAAGTAATCATATATCCTGCTTGATGGATACGTTTTCCTGTTTCTGGCGTATACATATTGGCACGGATAGAAAATTCTGCAACAGCAGCTTTGGCTGCGACTGACAATTCATAGTCTAGACTGTCGGTTAGTACGGAATGACTGATGTCAATGATGACATTCCTGTCGATTTCCAGTAATGACTCCAAGTTCTTGGCTTCGTCATAAAAGATGACAGAGCCTAACATGTTGTGCTTTTTTACCATGTTGTACAGAAGGATGTAATTCTCATTTGGACAACTTTCTTTGTTGGTGCAATCCAATTCCAGTATCGCATTAGTACGATGACATAAAGCCAAAATCTCTGATACGGATGCCATGGGGATGCCTTTGAATTGCTCGCCATATCTTAATCCTACTTCATGCTCACTTAAAGTGGATGAATGATAATTGCGAGTTGTCTCCATTCCGTTTATCCCTGGTACTTTACCTCCTCTGCAGAGGAAAGGTACATTATCTTTGCTGAAGGCTACTTCACAACGGATGATATTATATCCTTTTAGAATGGCTTCTTGAATTCCTTCATATGTGTTTTCGGGGTATCCCTTCATGGAACGCAGACATTTAACTTGTCGGTCCCAAAATCTGTAGTTGACACGGAAATTCTGAGCAGAGGAATTTACTTCCGAAGATTTCTTTTTCTTGGCTTCAATAACCAGGGCAGTGCATGTGAAAAAGATGACTGCGGATAAGAACATGGTAAATCTTTTCATTGTTGTCCGGTTTATGTGTTAGATATATCGTGTTTAATCATTTTAAATCGTCTGATGTGTATTCTTTGATTAGTGGACGGCAATTGTATTCTGAAGCCATCACATGACCATAGGCACCAGCAGAGAGAATTGCCATTAAATCTCCCCTATGAGTTAACGGAAGATGAATATCTTGGGCAAATACATCTGTAGATTCACATATGGGGCCTACTACGTCATAAATGTCTTCACCCGTAGAGGAACTGAGGTTGATTATCTTGTGGTTGGCTTGATAGAGAGCGGGACGAATCAAATCTGTAAATCCAGCATCTAAGATGGCGAATTTTTTTACATGACCTTCTTTTATGAAAACTACTTGAGATATTAAAGCACCGCTTTGGGCAGTCAATGAGCGACCTAGTTCGCAATGGAATTCCTGATGTGGTCTTAATTTCAAGAACTTATAAAAGATTTGAAAATATTCGTGAAAACACGGAATAGGGTGTTTTTCGGGAGAAGTATAATCCACTCCGAGACCGCCTCCAACATTGATACTATTGGTAGTGATGCCCGCATTTTCAAGTGCGTTTTGTAGGGAGTTGATTTTTATGGACAGTTGTTGGAAAACATCCATATTGAGAATCTGAGAACCAATATGGAAATGCAGACCATAATAATTGAGGTGGGGCAGGGAATTAATCTTCTTGATGGTTGGCAAAATATCACATAGGTCAATGCCAAATTTGTTTTCTTCAAGTCCAGTGGTAATATTCTTATGGGTATGGGCATCTACGTCAGGATTGACGCGTAGAGTGATACGGGCTATTTTTCCCATCTGTCCTGCTAGATGATTGATTACCTCAATTTCAGGTATACTTTCCACATTAAAACAGAGAATATCGTTCTTCAGACCAATGATAATTTCTCTATCGGTTTTTCCTACTCCTGCAAAGACAATGTTGGGACCTGGAATACCTGCTTCAATGGCCTTGAGTATTTCTCCTCCGCTTACCGCATCAATGCCAAATCCGTAGTCTCTTGCTGTCTGCAGGATTTGAGGATGGCTATTGGCCTTCATAGCCAAGTGAATGAATGAGAGAGGAATACAGCAGGACTCCTCTTGGGCTTGACGAAAGGTTTCCCTAAGTAGCTCCATGTCGTAAAAATAAAATGGAGTTGGGAGGGCCTTGAAAGTATCTAAATATTTGAGTAATTCCATGATTCTTCAGTTGTTTCCACTGGTTGTGATGGTAGAAGCTGGTAGTAAATGTCCGTCCTGACATATGTATTGCTTAGCTTCTTCTACCCATTCCATGAGTGATAGGTTATGGGTAGACATGATGATGGTGGTACCTGCGTCAAAGATGGATTTAAGGATATCGATTATGTGCTTGCTCGTGATAATATCCAGATTTCCGGTAGGTTCATCTGCAATGATGATTTCAGGATTGTTGAGGATGGCTCTGGCAATGGCAATTCGTTGTTGTTCTCCGCCAGAAAGTTCATGTGGGAAATTATCAGCCTTGTCAGTCAGTTCTACAATCTGGAGCACTTTTTTGATACGGTTAGCAATGTCATCCTTCTTTTTCCATCCTGTAGCTTTCAGAACGAATTCAAGATTTTTGAACACTGTTCGGTCTGGCAACAATTGAAAATCCTGAAAGACAATACCCAGTCGTTTTCTTAGTGCTGGTGTGTGCGATGGTTTTATATGGGAAAGATCAGTGTCCAGGACATGAGTTTTTTCTCCTTTTACATCTGCCGATGCATAGAGACTTTTCAGAAACGTGGATTTCCCTGTGCCTACCATGCCTGTAAGGAAAACGAATTCCTTTTCTTTTATTGAGAAATTTACATCCTTAAGGATGAGATTCTCATTCTGGAAAATATCGACGTGCTGGTAATCAACGATCATAGCTACCTATTATTGAACAATAATGATGTTGTAAGGAGTAATGCGTTAGTGCTTCTTCCAGTTAGGGTTATGGCGCTCCATTAGTTCGCGGGCAATATCTTCAATACGGAGACCTTTAGCTGTAAGTAACACAATCAGATGGTAAAACATGTCAGATGCCTCATATAGCAAACGGTCATTGGTCCCGTTAACTGCTTCGATTACTGTTTCCAATGCCTCTTCTCCTACTTTCTGAGCCATACGGTTGATGCCATCTTTAAAAAGGGAGGTAGTATAGGAACCTTCAGGCATTTCCTCATGGCGTTTTTCTATGAAGTCCTGAAGAGTTGAAAGGAAGGAAAGTGGTTGGCTCTCGTTGTTTTCTCCCCAACAAGTGTCCGTTCCTTTATGGCAAGTAGGCCCTTCTGGGTGGGCTTGAATTAGAAGTGTATCATTATCGCAATCCACTTTGATATCTACTAGGTGCAACCAGTGGCCGCTCTCTTCACCTTTGGTCCATAGACACTGACGGGTACGACTATAGAAGGTTACCTTTCTGGTGTCGATGGTAGTCTTATAGGCTTCTTCATTCATGAATCCTAACATGAGAACTTTTCGGGTATCTGCATCTTGAACAATGGCTGGGACAAGCCCATTCATTTTTTCGAAATTGATATACATTGATGTCTAAAGGTTAAATTCGTACATTGATATTTTCCGACCGAAGATACTTTTTCAAATCGGGTATAGATATTTCATTGTAGTGGAATACACTGGCAGCAAGAGCGGCATCGCTTTTTCCTTCTATGAATGTATCTCTGAAGTCCTTCATGCTTCCTGCTCCTCCTGAAGCAATGACTGGAATAGGTAAGATGTCAGCCAGCATAGCGAGAGCATCGTTAGCAAAACCACATTTGACACCATCGTGGTTCATACTGGTAAAGAGAATTTCACCGGCTCCTCTGTCGGCAGCTTCTTTAGCCCATTCGGCCAAACATTTATCTGTGCGTAGACGACCTCCATTGAGGTAACAATGCCATTCGCCATCGTCTTCAAAACGAGCGTCAATAGCAACAATGCATACTTGAGATCCAAAGTGGCTGGCAATGTCGTCAATGAGAGATGGACATCGCAAGGCAGCAGAGTTAATGCTGACTTTGTCTGCACCGGCATTGAGCATGGTGTCCACATCTTTCAGTTCGTTGATACCGCCTCCAACTGAAAAGGGAATAGATATGTTGGCTGCTACTCGCTTTACGACATCTGTAAAAGTCTTCCTTCCCTCATAACTGGCAGTAATATCCAAAAATACCAGTTCATCAGCATTGGCATCGCTGTATTTTTTTCCCAGTTCCACAGGGTCTCCTGCTTGACGCAGGTCCACGAAATTGGTCCCCTTGACAGTTTGCCCGTTTTTTACATCAAGGCAGGGAATGATTCTCTTGGCAAGTGGCATAGTGAAACGGTTATGATTGATAAAATCTTTTGATTACTTCTGACAAGTCAATCTTGTGTTCGTAGATGGCTTTGCCGAAAACGACAGCGGGAATGCCTGCCGCATCCAATTCTTCCAGATCATGCATGCTACTTACACCTCCACTGGCAATCAGATTGCACTCGGGAAAGCATTCCATGATATGTCTATATAGGTCCACGGATGTACCTAGGAGAAGTCCATCCTTTGAGATGTCGGTACAAAGTACATTGCGGATGCCCATCTTCAAATATGTATGCAGGAAATCATCAATGGAAATCTTACTGTCTTCTTTCCAGCCATTGATACTGATGTGTCCGTTTCGAACGTCGGCTCCTAATATGATGCGTTCAGGGCCATAACGAATGACCCATTCCCGAAATAAAGCAGGTTGACTCACAGCAACACTTCCAATGGTCGCATAAGTGGCACCATTATCAAAGACAGCATCCAGGTCTCTATCACTTTTAATGCCTCCTCCAAAGTCTACTTCAAGATGAGTAGATTCCTTAATCTCTTTAAGTACATTGAGATTAACCACATGAGCTGATTGGGCTCCATCAAGGTCCACCAAATGCAGGCGACGGAATCCAGCCTTTTCAAACTGGCAGGCGATACGTACAGGTGACTCGTCGTATATCTTGGTAGAAGAGTAATCGCCTTGAGTAAGTCGTACGCATTGTCCGTTGATGATGTCGATGGCTGGGATAGGCTGTAGCATATGTCGTGGAGGAACTATGATGGTTGTTTAGTTATTGTTGGGCTGCCAAGTTAAGGAAATTGCGGAGAATATGTTCTCCTGTCTTCCCACTTTTCTCGGGATGGAATTGCACCGCATAAAAATTATTCTTCCTAATAGCAGCACTGAAAGGATGGACGTAATCTGTAACAGCGATAGAATATGGATTGACGGGCACGTAATAACTATGAACAAAATAGACATAGGCATCTTCACTCAATCCTTCGAAGAGAGGAGACTGTAAATGAGATATTGTATTCCATCCCATGTGGGGAATTTTGTCTTCGTGTCTCACTGGACAGAAACGCTGGACGGGTACATCAAACATGCCTAGACAGGGTGTATTACCTTCTTCACTATGACTGCAAAGCAACTGCATACCGATGCATATACCTAATACAGGTTGCTTAAGTTGCCGGATGAGAATGTCCATTTGGTTATTCCGTAGGTATTCCATGGTCTTTGATGCTTCTCCTTGACCTGGAAAAAGTACACAATCGGCTCGGCTGATGGTCTCCTTATTGTCGGTGACAATAGGAGAAACTCCCAGTCGGTTAAGCGCATGTACTACAGAATAGATATTGCCTGCATTATATTTGATGATGACGACATCCATAATATGAAGTACCTTCTTATTATCTTTTGTTTAGTAAGCTTTAGCAATAAGAGCCTTGTAGCGTGCAGGCTTGCCGCTAACCATGTCTATGCCCGGATTATCTTGGGAAACATCAAATGGGATGCAACGGATAGTGGCTTGGGTATCTTCTTTAATCTTTGCCTCTGTTTCTGCTGTTCCGTCCCATGGACATATGAAGAAGCCGCCATTAACAATACGTTGCTTGAACTCATTGTAGTCATTGCATTCGTAGATATGGGAATCACGGAAAATACGTGCTTTTTCGTAGCAGTTTTTCTGAATGTCTTCGAGCAATGAGCGGATATGGCCCACAATGCCTTCCAATGGAAGTGTCTCTTTCTCGAGGGTATCTCGGCGCATTACTTCCACAGTGTGATTAGCAATATCTTTGGCTCCTAAAACCAGGCGGACAGGAATACCCTTAACTTCGTAATCGGCAAATTTGAAACCAGGACGCTTTTTGTCATCATCATCAAATTTTGCAGTGATGCCCAACTGCTTGAGTTCTGTCAGTAACGGGTCAACAACCTCACGGATGGAAGCAAGATCGTCCGAAGATTTATAAATAGGTACAATTACCACTTGTAAAGGTGCCAAAGCGGGTGGCAATACCAATCCGTTGTCATCAGAGTGAGTCATGATAAGAGCTCCCATCAGACGGGTAGATACACCCCATGAGGTGGCCCAGGCATATTGCAATTCATTGTTTTGGTCTACAAACTGTACGTCAAAAGCCTTGCCGAAGTTCTGACCTAAGAAATGACTGGTTCCACTCTGTAGAGCCTTGCCGTCCTGCATCATGGCTTCGATAGTGTAAGTATCCAGTGCACCAGCAAAGCGTTCGGTTTCACTCTTGACACCTTGGATGACAGGAATAGCCATGACATCTTGTACAAAGTCGGCATAAACTTTAAGCATCATCTTGGCACGTTCTTCAGCTTCTTCTCGGGTAGCATGAGCAGTATGCCCTTCCTGCCAAAGGAATTCAGCAGTCCTGAGGAAAAGGCGAGTCCTCATTTCCCATCTCATTACATTACACCACTGATTGCATAAAACGGGAAGGTCACGATAAGAGTGTATCCAGTTCTTATAGGTATTCCATATAATGGTTTCACTAGTAGGACGGATGATGTATTCTTCTTCCAGTTTGGCGGCAGGGTCCACAATTATGTCTTGTGTTTCCTCGTCCACTTTCAGACGATAGTGGGTGACTACTGCACATTCTTTGGCGAAACCTTCCACATGTTCGGCTTCCCTACCGAAAAAGTTCTTGGGAATCAGCAGAGGGAAATAGGCATTTTGGACGCCTGTTTCTTTGAAACGGTTGTCCAGTTCCCGTTGTATTTTTTCCCATATGGAGTAGCCATAGGGTTTGATGGTCATACATCCTCTTACCTCGGCCTGTTCTGCCAAGTCAGCCTTGCTTACAAGGTCATTATACCACTTTGAATAGTTCTCGCTACGTTTGGTGAGATTTTTTAGCTCTTTTGCCATGGTCAGATATTTTCTGCAAAAGTACTAAAAATCATCGTCCCAACATTGTTTTTGTCCTTTGAAATAACCCGATATTCCAAAAATAGGTATATTTGCATGCAAATAAAAAGATACAGATTATGAAAACAAAGAAATTCCTGATTGTGAGTTTATGTGTCAGCTGTGTATTATGCACATCGTGCAGTAATATGAATAACACGACCAAAGGAGGTCTGATTGGTGCAGGAAGCGGTGCTTTGTTAGGAGGTGTCGTAGGAAAAATGGCAGGTAATACAGCTGTTGGAGCCGCCATCGGTACTGCCGTGGGCACAGGTGCGGGTGTATTGATTGGCAAGAAGATGGACAAGGTAAAGGCAGAAACCGCTGCAGCCGTACAGGCAGCCGTGGTGGAAGATGTCGAAGCTAACAAAGAAGGCAATGTGGAAAAGGTAAAGGTTGAAGATGTGAAGGACCAGAACGGTTATTCCGCTGTCAAGGTGACCTTCGGTTCCGGCATTCTCTTTGAGACCAATAAATATGACCTTTGTACTGCAGCTAAGAATGCGCTTGCCAAATTTTCTACGGTACTCACCAAATATCCCGATATTGACATAGCCATATACGGTCATACGGATGTTACGGGTAATGATGGCATCAATGTACCTCTGTCTGTCAACAGAGCTAACAGCGTCAGGAATTATCTAGAGTCATGTGGTATACCGTCTAACCGCTTTCGTGCAGTTGAGGGTCGTGGTTCTTCAGAACCCGTGGCGAGCAACACTACACAAGAGGGACGCAGTCAGAACCGCCGTGTGGAAATATATATGTATGCCAGTGAAAATATGATTAAGGCTGCTCAGACAGAAACGCTTCAATAATCTCCGATAAGAAATGCCATCTCTAGCCATATGACGGCGAGATAACGGGTTATGAAATGACCCCTATGGTGGAATTCAATAGTCAGATCAATGTATAGGAAACAGATGCAGATGTCTCAGATTGTCAGTAACTCAGATTGCTAGTTATTTCTGTTGTATCATCCCATCATGTGCAATTCATACACCTATTACGCACCGACAGCAATCCGCAGGGGCTTACCGTCAAGCCCCAATTGGACAGCTTGAGTTTCAGGGCCAATCGTTTTACGACCGCCAATAATTATGGCGGACAAGACTGCATGCGCTTCACCAATGTTTATTGTCGATGTCAACAATACCCAAGGC
>JALERS010000098.1 GCA_022763905.1 Prevotellaceae bacterium
GCAGGTGGTGGCATAACACAACCATTTGATGGCATTCTGCAGAGAAGCCATGGAGTTGTCGGGCACACGTGCTTCCACTGCCCCTCCATGACAAGCCACCACACGGAACAGCCCCAATGCTGGTTGCCGAGACGTATGCGCGAACAGCATCCATGGCATAAGGACACACATTCCTATGGTCCACTGACGAAAAGACCCAAGATTACTTTTCATGACAAGTGCAAAAATACATCTTTTTTTCGAGGTGGATTCCTTAGCCGCCCAAAAATACCCGGCGTTTTGGCACCTCACGATGTAACACCATCTTCATCGTGATGAAAACCATGCTCTATCGCGATAAGTTCGGGAAACGCCTGTTTCTACGTCTGGCTTTCCTGCCTGCCACTTCCTATGGAGGCAACTGGCAGGAACTGTCCTGTCCCAGAGAAGGTGTCCTCATACTGCCTGCCAACAGCCATCGCAAGCAGTATGCCCCCAACGGCATCTATTATCCGCTCAACCATGTGCTGACCTATGACAAGGATGTACCCGAGAAGGTGCTCAATACACGCATCAGGTACCATTTCTTCATGAACCAGCCTGACCTGCTTACCAACTTTATCAGCCTGCATCCTTGGGATGGTATGAATTTATCCAAGGACTATTGCAGAAATTTCATCTATGAATCATCTGTACTTGCAGTTCGCTACATAAAGAGCAAGTGCATGGGTTCCAACGTATCTAATACCTATCGGTCTGAACATATAACAGTTTATGACTCGCCCGTTCTGTTCAAATTGCTTCCTGTACCTTTTGCAGGAGAATGGGAGTTCCGCATGAGCGGACTGAGCGGACTCTTCCATTGCTACATCAGCAACAGCAAAGACGGATACCTGAATGACTTAGGCATACTGGACTGCCGGCGAACGGGAAGATGGTATCCTGAGCAGGAGATTGAATACCAGGCAGAACCCTTCTTTTATCTGCAAAGACCTGACTCCCTGCTTGCCATGGAACACAACAAGCAATGCCGCCGGCATGACATCATGTATGCCCCTTACGGATATGGCTATATCCAATTGAAGAATGGGATTTACACAAGTGCCCGCTGTTTTAAAAGGCCTCTTTCACCTGGAAGCACGACTCCAGAGCATTTCCGGTTCATTATCTACCGAGGATATATGACACCCGAAAAAGAATACTGGATCAAACTAGTGCCTCTTACCAAGTGCTATCAGAAGTATCATCTGATGGAACTGGTACCCTCGTCGGTATACAACAATCCCGAACAACCAGAAGACTGGTGGTAAGCACAAGGAAGAAAGAAGAAACATAGACGACTCCACCCATCTGCTTCCGATTTTTGGAGAAGGAAACCCGTCTATCGTATGAAAATCTGTATCTTTGCAAATCAATCGGAATGGTGGTGAACATCTCCCTCAAGCAGAGATGTCGCCCCGTCCCAATATCCAATATTGCAAAACATACAGACAAACCATGGAATATACATTCAAGGAGATTGAAAAGAAATGGCAACGCCGCTGGATAGAGCAGAAGACCTACCAGACGGTCGAAGACGAGAAGAAAGAGAAATACTATGTACTCAACATGTTTCCCTATCCCTCAGGAGCAGGGCTACATGTAGGGCATCCTCTGGGATATATTGCATCCGATATTTATGCCCGTTACAAGAGACTGAAGGGTTTCAATGTACTCAACCCCATGGGGTACGATGCTTACGGACTCCCTGCAGAGCAATATGCCATCCAGACAGGACAGCATCCTGCCATCACTACCGAAGCCAATATACGGCGTTACCGCGAACAGTTGGACAAGATAGGCTTCTGTTTTGACTGGGACCGCGAGGTAAGAACCTGCGACCCATCCTATTACCACTGGACACAATGGGCCTTCGAGAAAATGTTTGCCAGTTATTATGACACCGAGCAGCAGAAAGCACGCCCCATTGAAGAACTGGAAAAACACTTCAGCCAAACAGGAACAGAAGGCATCCATGCCGCCCAAAGCGAAGAACTGACATTTACAGCAGACGAATGGAACCATATGGATGATGCTGCCAAGAGTCAGGTACTTATGAACTACCGTATTGCCTACCAAGGAGAAATGATGGTCAACTGGTGTCCCGAACTGGGCACCGTGCTGGCCAATGATGAAGTGGTAGAAGGACTGAGCGTAAGAGGCGGTTACCCTGTGGTACAGAAAAAGATGAAACAATGGTGTCTGCGCGTATCCGCTTATGCACAACGTCTGTTGGATGGTTTGGACAACATCGACTGGAGTGAATCCATCAAGGAGACCCAACGCAACTGGATAGGACGTAGCGAAGGAACAGAAGTGGAATTCCAAGTAAAAGACAGCGACAAGACATTTACCATCTTTACCACACGTGCCGATACCATGTTTGGCGTCACATTTATGGTACTTGCCCCCGAAAGCGAACTGGTAGGGCAACTGACCCGACCTGAACAGAAGGAAGCAGTAGAGGAATATGTGGCACGCACCCGCCAACGTACCGAACGGGAACGTATGTCCTCCTCCGAGAAGACAGGTGTATTTACCGGCTCTTATGCCATCAATCCCTTCACGGGAGATGCTGTTCCTATTTGGGTAAGCGACTATGTCCTGGCAGGATATGGCACCGGAGCCATCATGGCTGTACCTGCCCATGACAGCCGTGACTATGCATTTGCCAAGACCTTCCATCTTCCCATCATCCCTTTGGTAGAAGGATGTGACGTGAGTGAGGAAAGTTTTGATGCCAAAGAAGGCATTGTATGTAATTCGCCACGGGCTGGTGTAACCCCTTATACCGACTTCTCCCTTAACGGACTGACCATTAAGGAAGCCATCGCTGCTACCAAGAAATATGTGTCAGAACATCACATAGGACGCATCAAGGTGAATTACCGCCTACGCGATGCCATCTTCAGCCGACAGCGTTACTGGGGAGAACCCTTTCCCGTATACTACAAACACGGCATTCCCTGCATGATTCCGGAAGAATGCCTGCCACTGGAACTTCCTGAAGTAGACCGCTTCCTGCCCACACAGACCGGAGAGCCCCCACTGGGCAATGCCACCCGATGGGCTTGGGATGAACAAAACAAAACCGTCACAGACAATGTACGCATAGATGACCAAACCGTATTCCCCTTGGAATTGAACACTATGCCCGGTTTTGCCGGATCGTCTGCCTACTACCTGCGATACATGGATGCCCATAACGACCATGCCCTTGTATCACCGGAAAAAAACCAATATTGGAAGAGCGTGGACCTGTATGTGGGAGGTTCGGAACATGCCACCGGTCACCTTATCTACTCACGTTTCTGGAACAAGTTCCTGCATGACTATGGTTGGAGCTGCGAAGAAGAACCTTTCCGTAAACTCGTCAATCAGGGTATGATACAGGGCCGCAGCAACTTTGTATACCGTATCCAAGGCACCAACCGCTTCGTTTCCCTCGGGCTGAAAGACCAGTATGAGGTGACACCCATCCATGTAGATGTGAACATCGTATCCAATGACGTACTGGACATAGATGCCTTCCGCGCCTGGAGACCTGAATATGCCGACGCCGAATTTGTACTGGAAAACGGCAAGTATATCTGCGGATGGGCCATCGAGAAGATGTCCAAAAGCATGTATAATGTGGTGAATCCCGACCATATAGTAGAGCGTTATGGTGCTGACACACTGCGTCTTTACGAAATGTTCCTGGGTCCTATCAACCAAAGTAAGCCATGGGACAGCAACGGCATAGATGGTTGCTATCGCTTCCTGCGCAAAGTATGGAACCTCTATCACCGGGCTGACGGCACCAGCGCAGTACAGGAGGGAACAGCCACAGCCGACCATCTCAAGACCATCAACAGACTCATCAAGAAGGTGACTACCGATATGGAAAACTATTCCTACAACACCTCCATCAGTGCATTCATGATAGCCCAGGGAGAACTCTCCCAACAGAAATGTACTGACAAGGGGGTATTGGAGCAGTTGGCCATCCTGATGGCTCCCTTCACCCCCCACATCGCAGAAGAACTGTGGGAAATGATGGGGCATACCACTAGCATCTGTGATGCAGAATGGCCCGAATGCGATGAACAATATCTGAAAGTGGACGAAGAGACACTCAGCATCTCCTTCAACGGCAAAACCCGTTTCACCATGAAATTCTCTCCTGAAGCTTCACGAGAAGAAATCGAGCAAGCCGCCCTCCAGGCAGAAGATGCGCAAAGGTATCTGGAAGGGAAGACTGTTGTCAAGGTCATCGTAGTACCGCACAGAATTGTCAACATTGTCATCAAATAAGCAGAGACTTCACCCACACATCGAAAACACACCATGAAAACACCTGTCTCCGCCAACACAATTCTAACCAGCCAGATAAGGGACTTCTTCTTTATCATGCTCGGTATCGTACTGTATGTCATAGGATATGTAGGATTCCAACTACCCTATCAGATTACTCCTGGAGGAGTAGCCGGTATATCGGCACTGGTCTACTATGCCACCGGACTGCACGCACAGTACACCTATCTGATTATCAATGTCACTCTATTGCTTATCGCTCTGAAATTGCTGGGACTGAAATTCCTGATCAATACCATCTTTGCAGTAGGTTTCATGACCGTTACCATTGCTGCAGCCCAAGACCTCATTGTACAGGATGACGGCACATTGCCCCGACTGCTGGGTGACCAGTCATTTATGGCCTGTGTAGTAGGTGCCTGTGTAGAAGGAATCGGTCTGGGCATTGTCTTCCTCAACAACGGAAGCACAGGAGGTACTGATATCGTTGCCGCCTGTATCAACAAATACCGTGACATGAGTCTGGGGCAGGTACTGCTTATTTGTGACATCATCGTCTGCTCCTGCAGTTACCTGATATTCCAGAAGATTGACCTCCTCCTCTACGGATATGTATCCATGATTGTGGAAACCTCCATGCTGGACTACGTCATGAACCGCATGCGCGAGAGCGTACAGTTCTTTATCATCTCCAACTCTCCAGACCAGATTGCCAAGGCCATCAATGACTTCGGACGTGGAGTGACCCTGTTGGATGCCAGCGGATGGTATACCGGCAAGCAACTCAAAGTGCTGATGGTACTGACCCGACGCAGGGAAAGCACCAGCATATTCAGATGCATCAAGCAGATTGACCCGAATGCCTTTGTCACCCAAAGCAAGGTAGTGGGTGTATTCGGTAACGGATTTGACAAGATAAAAGGCAAATAAGCAACACTGAACCCCACCAACTCCTTCCCATGAACCGACGCATTGTATTCGCCACCAATAATGTCCACAAACTGCAAGAAATCAGAGCCATGATTCCTGAGGGGATCAAACTGCTGAGTCTGGCAGACATAGGCTGCCATGCAGATATTCCCGAAACAGCCGACACACTGGAAGGCAATGCCCTCATCAAGGCACGCTATGTAGCAGAACACTATGGGATGGACTGCTTTGCCGATGATACCGGTCTGGAAGTAGAGACTCTGGGAGGAGCACCAGGTGTCCATACAGCCCGTTATGCCGGAGAGGCTCACGACACAGAGGCCAATATCGACAAACTGCTGGCTGAACTGGCTGACAAAGACAACCGCAAAGCACGTTTCAGAACAGCCATCGCCTTGATTGTCCAACAGGAGGAACACCTCTTTGAAGGCATACTGGAGGGAGAAATAGCCCCTGTCCGCAGAGGAACGGACGGATTTGGATATGACCCTGTATTTATCCCTGAAGGCACAGGCAAGACCTTTGCCGAACTGGGGTCTGACATCAAGAACCGCATCAGCCACCGTGCCCTTGCCGTCAACCAATTGATAGAATACATCAACCACGAATTGTCATGAACAAACTAATTGCCTTCATCGCAGCATTACTGCTGAGTTTGCCTACTTATGGCATTGACCGATGGAAAGCCTACATGGCCTACCATGATGTCACCAAGAGCATCTGTCTGGGCGATACCGTATACGTGCTGGCATCCGGCAACCTATACCGCTACCTGAATAGTACAGGAGAAAGTGTCACTCTGGACAAGACAAAAGGCATGAGCGACACAGACATCACCCATGTAGTCTATAACCGAGCTCTGGGGAGCCTGATTGTCGTCTACTCCAATTTCAACATAGACATTCTCACACTGGACCATGAAGTGATTAACATCTCCCAATACAAGAACAGCGACATTCAGGACAAAACCATCCTTCACGTAACAGCCAACGGGAAGTATGCCTGCCTGTCCACCAATTTCGGAGTAGTACTCATCAACATGGAGAGAGCAGAAATCGCCAATGCCTATACACTGGGTATCCCTGTCAAGAATGCAACCGTAACAGAAGATGCCATCTATGCCCTGACAGACAAAGGCCTCTACTGCGGCCGACTGGCTGATAACCTATTGGACAAAAACAACTGGCAACTGCTGAATAGCGAACAAGCCAATATGGTCTTTGTCTTTGGTGATGACCTATATGCCACCAAGAACAACGGTCTGTACTCCATTGACGAGGCGGATGGTACCATGAAAAGGATATGGGGAGGTTATTTCCCCCTGGTCAATTCAGAAGGTGACTACCTGCTGCTATGCAACAATGAGGGATTCACCACCATGACTGCCCAACGCCAATACCATCATTTCGCCCTCAAAAACAGCACGCCATGGGTATCCCACAGCGGCAATAACTGGTGGCTCTGTATGGGCATGGACGGAATGGTAAAAATGACAGATGACGGCCAAGAATTCCTTCCGCAACAAGACACTGTCCAAATCAACTGCCCGATACGCAACCTATGCTATTTTCTCCGGTATTCTACCTCAGGCAAACTACTGGTGGGTGGCGGCAAGCACAACTATGACAACATCCGATTCCCGGGAACTGTCATGACCTATGAAAACGGTATATGGACCAACTTCTCGGAAGACAGCATCGCCCCGCTTATCCACAACATCGGCTACTTTAATGTCACTTCGGTGGAAGAAGACCCCAATGATGCCAACCATCATTATGCCACCAATACAGGAGGAGGTCTACTGGAATTCCGCAACGGACAATTCGTTCACCTCCATGACTGCTATAACAGTCCGCTGAAAAGTATCCTTCCCAATTCAAAAAACGTAAAGTACTATGTGCGTACTTCAGGTCTGGCCTTCGACCCAGACAAAAACTTGTGGATGATCAATAACGAGGTGGACACCATCATACGCATTCTCCGACACGATGGTACCTGGGACAAATACTATATTCCCGCCATTGCCAAATATCCTACTTTTGATAAAATCTATTTTGACTCTCGTGGATGGACATGGGCTACCCACAGAAGGAAGACCGCACAAGGACATCATGCCGGCCTGCTTTGCATCAACAACCAAGGCACTTATGACAATCACGATGATGATGACGTTACTTTCCAGTATCGTCTGGACGGCACCGAAGACAATATCAACGAACTGTATGACATTGTAGAAGACAAGGAAGGTGTCATGTGGATCGGAACGAGCATGGGGCCATTCGTCCTCAGAAATCCGGAAACTATCTTTGAGAACAAACCTTCCTTTGAACGTATTGTGGTTCCACGCAATGACGGTACCCAATATGGCGACTATCTGCTGGACGGAGTAACGGTGACTGACATCGAAGTAGATGGTGGCAACCGTAAATGGATAGCCACCGCAGGTGCCGGAGTGTATCTGATAAGCCCCGACGGACTCACCATCATAAAGCATTTCACCAGAGAGAACTCCCCGCTCCTCTCTAACGTAGTCTCCTCCATCTTGGTCAATGGAGAAACAGGAGAAGTGCTCTTCGGTACTGATGCCGGTCTGATAGGCTACTATGCCGATGCTACCGAACCCGAGGAAACCCTCTCCGACAACCGCCTCAAAGTATATCCCAATCCTGTCAGACCTGGATTCCAAGGCAATATCACCGCCACAGGATTTACCTACAACAGCGATGTAAAGGTCACGACAGCCGGCGGCCAGCTGGTCTACAAGGGGACATCTGTAGGCGGAACATTCACCTGGAACGGACGAACCAATTCCGGTAAAAACGTAGCCCCAGGTGTATACTACATCATTGGATCTGACGAAAACGGCAAAAAAGGCGCCTCCATCAAGGTTCTTATCATGAGATAAAACCTCCTGCATACCCTAAAAAGGAGTCTGACAGGGCACGGAAAGGATATATCGTGCCCTGTCAGCATTTTTTTTCCAATTATATGACCCACAACTATCTTGTAACATAATTTTTCAATATCTTTGCGACCACTTATCCCTTATTGTCCGACATCATATGTTTGAAGCCATTGTAAGGTTTTCCATAAGGAAAAAACTGTTCGTCGCCTTAACGACATTGTTCCTGCTAATAGGAGGTCTGTACGCCATGTTCACCCTGCCTATCGACGCTGTTCCCGACATCACCAACAATCAGGTACAGATAGTCACCGTATCCCCTACCCTGTCACCTCAAGAAGTAGAGAAACTCATTACCATGCCAGTGGAAACATCCATGAGCAACATCATGAATGTAACGGAAATTCGTTCCATCTCCCGCTTCGGCCTCTCACTGGTTACCGTGGTTTTCAAAGAGAGTGTTCCTACTCTGGAAGCCCGTCAACTCATCAATGAGCAGATACAGACAGTAGCTGGAGAGATACCTTCCGAACTGGGCACACCAGAGATGATGCCTATATCCACTGGTCTGGGTGAAATCTACCAATATATACTGAAAGTAGATGAAGAGCACAAGGACCAGTATGATGCCATGGAACTGCGTACCATCCAAGACTGGATTGTCAAACGCCAATTGTCTGGAATACCAGGCATTGTGGAAATCAACAGTTTTGGCGGTTATCTCAAGCAATACGAGATAGCCATTGACCCCGAACTGCTGGCCGCCTTGCAACTGACCATAGGAGATGTCTATGACGCCCTCTCCAAGAACAACCAAAACACGGGAGGCAGTTACATCGAGAAAGTCAACCGTTCCTACTACATACGTTCAGAAGGAATGATAGCCAAGAAATCGGACATCGAAAAAATTGTTGTAGCCAACCGAGGCGGCATGCCGGTACATGTAAGCGACATAGGACGTGTCAGTTTCGGCTCTCCCAAGCGTTTCGGTGCCATGACCATGGACGGAGAAGGCGAATGTGTAGGCGGTATCGCCATGATGCTCAAAGGAGCCAATGCCAATGTAGTCACCCAAACCTTGGAAGAAAGAGTGGCCAAGGTACAAAAGATATTGCCTGAAGGCATTACCATAGAGCCCTATCTCAACCGCTCCGAACTGGTCAACAGAAATATTTCAACCGTAGTCCGCAATCTGATTGAGGGAGCTCTTATCGTGTTTCTGGTACTGATGCTTTTCCTCGGCAATGTAAGGGCAGGTATCATTGTCTCTTCTGTCATCCCCCTGGCCATGCTTTTCGGATTCATCCTCATGCGTATCTTCGGCGTATCCGCCAATCTGATGAGTCTGGGAGCCATTGACTTCGGTATTGTAGTAGATGGTTCGATTGTGATTCTGGAAGGCATTTTGGCCCATCTCTACCTGAAGCGGTCAGACAAACAGATGACTGCCGAAGAGATGGACAGGGAGGTAGAAGCAGGAGCCGGGAAAGTGGTCAAGAGTGCCACATTTGCAGTACTGATTATCCTCATTGTGTTCTTCCCCATCCTCACACTGACAGGTATCGAGGGAAAATACTTTACTCCTATGGCCAAAACACTTGTTTTCTGCATTGTAGGAGCCCTTATCCTTTCCCTGACCTATGTGCCCATGATGGCCAGCCTCTTCCTTTCCCGCAAGATTTCGTTGAAGCCTACCCTGGCCGACCGCTTCTTCCAAATCCTTTCAAAGGGTTACAGTAGGATGCTGTCATGGGGGATGCACCATATGTTCAGTGTCATCGGTGGTGCCTTTGCCTTACTGGCCGCTTCCCTGCTATTGTTTACACGCCTGGGAGCAGAATTCATCCCCACATTGGACGAAGGGGACTTTGCCATGCAGATGACTCTACCGGCAGGCAGTTCGCTCAGCCAAAGCATCGCCCTGTCAGAAAAAGCGGAAAAAGTACTGAAAGAGGAATTTCCCGAAATACGCCATGTCGTGGCCAAAATAGGTACTGCCGAGGTGCCTACAGACCCTATGTCGGTAGAAGATGCCGATATCATGATTGTGATGAAACCTTTCAAAGAATGGACCTCAGCATCCAGTCGCGCAGAAATGGTAGAGAAGATGAAGACGGCCTTAGAGAAAGTGGAAGGTGCCGAATTCAACTTCAGCCAACCTATCCAACTGCGCTTCAATGAACTTATGACAGGAGCCAAGGCTGACATTGCCATCAAACTCTATGGAGAAGACATGGAGGAACTCTATAACAAGGCTCAAGAAGCCGCACAGTATGTCAAGAAGGTGCCTGGGGCTTCTGATGTCATTGTAGAGCAGGCCATGGGTCTTCCCCAACTGGTAGTCCGTTACAACCGCAACCAAATTGCCCGATACGGTATCAATATCGAAGAACTCAACACCATCATCCGTACTGCCTATGCAGGGGAGACAGCAGGTGTGGTCTTTGAAAATGAACGTCGTTTCGACCTTGTGGTGCGTTTGGATGAGGACAAGGTAAAAGACCTTGACCTGAACCGCCTGTATGTAAGGACCATCAACGGCAACCAGGTACCCGTCAGTGAAGTGGCAACCATCGACCTCATAGAAGGACCGCTGCAGATTAACCGTGATGCGGCCAAACGCAGAATAGTCATCGGAGTGAATGTCCGCAATGCCGATATCCAGCAAGTAGTATCCCAGATCAGCAAGACTCTGGACAAGAATATCCGTCTGAAACCTGGTTATTATTTTGAATATGGCGGACAATTTGAAAATCTGCAGAATGCCATCAATACCTTGTTGATAGTAATCCCCATCGCACTGATGCTGATTCTTCTGTTACTCTTCTTCGCCTTCCGTAGCATCACCTATTCACTGATTGTCTTTTCCACTGTACCCCTTTCACTGATTGGTGGCATCATAGCCCTATGGTTGCGAGGGTTGCCTTTCAGCATCTCTGCCGGTGTAGGATTCATTGCTCTGTTTGGTGTGGCAGTTCTCAACGGTATCCTCATGATCAATCATTTCAACGATATGAAATACTCTCGTTCCCATGCACCATGTACAGACAGCATCATCACAGAAGGGTGTCGGCATCTGTTACGTCCCGTCTTCCTGACAGGTTTGGTAGCTTCTTTGGGATTTGTACCCATGGCCATTGCCCGTTCAGCAGGAGCTGAAGTCCAGCGGCCTTTGGCTACCGTTGTCATCGGAGGTCTGATAGTATCCACTTTCCTCACATTGTTTGTGGTTCCTGCCTTTTACCGCCTTGT
This sequence comes from Prevotellaceae bacterium, assembly GCA_022763905.1. Taxonomy (GTDB): domain Bacteria; phylum Bacteroidota; class Bacteroidia; order Bacteroidales; family Bacteroidaceae; genus UBA6382. The sequence continues at coordinate 11,399 of JALERS010000098.1, forward strand.
CAATGCCTTCCCTGTCCTATTGCGCAAACTGCGGAAGAAGAGGTCTGTCACCCTGTTCTTCCTACTGGCCATCCTGACTGTGACCAACACCTCAGGGACATTTGCCCAGACACCTCGCAAAGTATCCCTGGAAGAGGCAGTCGACATAGTATGGCAACACAGTCCACGTCTGAAATCTGCCCAAAGTGAAACCCAACGCATTCAGGCGACCAAAGGGGAAATCTGGGACGGAGGCAACCTGCAAATAGGCTACTCTTGGGGACAACTCAACGGACGTACTTACAAAGACAATGAACTGACTGTAGAACAGTCACTGGGCTCCCTGCTCACTCCCTTCTACAAGAATGCCCTGCTGAAAACGCAGTTGGCCAACAGCAAAAGTTACGAAGAAATTGTCAAGAAAGAGCTGAAAGCAGAAGTGAAACGGGCTTGGTACGACTACCAGAAAGCCGTACAGATGGCCCAACTGTCAGCCTCACTAGACTCTCTGGAAGGAAAGATGCAGCAGATAGCCCTTCATCGCTACGAACAAGGTGACATTGACCGACTGGAATATACCATGCTCACGGCCACAGCCTCCGACATACATGCCCGATACCTACAGACCCTGCAGGAACTGGACATCTATACAAAGAGATTCACATGGGCCTGTTGTTCTCCTGCACCGATACTGCCAGCCACCTCCCAAATGAAACTTCCTGTCCTCCAAGAGACCTCTGGAGTAGCCTCTGCCTACTTCGATTACCTCAGCTCCCTGATACGACAGAAGCAGGATATGATCAAGGTAGAGAAGAGTCGTCTGTTTCCAGAACTGTCAGTAGGATATACCCTTCAGAAAATAGCACCGATGAAAGGACTGGATGCCTGGTCGGTCGGCATCTCCTTCCCGCTTGTATTCTTCCCCCACAGAAGCAGAGTAAGACAGGCCAAGGCAGATGCTATCACCACAGAGTGGGAAGTGGAAGGACAGAAAATCCGATTGCTACAGAAGACAGAAGAACTGAAGCTCCAACTGAAAAAGCAACAGAAAGCCATAGACCACTACTTGACCGTAGGACTCCAAGAAGCAGAAGAGTTGCAAAGAAATGCCCAGGTGCTCTACGAGCAACAGGAAACAACCGCCACAGAGCTCATACAAAGCCTCACTACCGCCTATTCTATCCGAAAAAACTACTTGGATGCCCTCCACGAATACCATATTACCCTATTGGAAATAGAACTTTATACCGAATAATCTTCAAAACCATACATAGCCATGAAAAGGAAAATATTGTATTGCCTATGCACCTCCTTGTTCCTGCTAGCCGGATGTTCAGAAAAACCATCTTCTCCTTCTGCACCTGATGAAGGAAAAGACACAACAGTAATTACTGCCAACGGTTCCGCCACAGATACCACTACCACGCCGGATGTAGTAACCAGCGCCACCAATGTAGCCAAAAGTCCCACATTCAATGGTATTATAATGGTACCTCCCCAGCATACTGCTACCCTTTCGCTGACAATGGGCGGCAAAATCCATAGTCTGCTCGTCATGCCCGGACAAGCAGTGCGACAAGGACAGACAATAGCTTCTTTGGAAAATCCAGAATTCATTGACCTGCAGGAACAGTTTCTGGACGCCCATGCCCAACTGGAATATCTGGAAAAAGAATATCACCGGCAACAAGCACTTGGCAACCAGGATGCCTCTTCCCGCAAAAAGGTGGAGCAAAGCAAGGCAGAATATAGGGTAATGAAAAGCAAATGTGATGCAGCCTCATCCCGTCTGACTCTCTTGGGTATACAACCTGCTTCCATCCTCTCCAATGGCATACGTCCCTATCTGAACATCAAAGCCCCCATCAGCGGATATGTGGTTCGTCTCAATGCCAATCTGGGAAAATATCTGGAGACAGGCCAACCGGTATGTGACATTATCAACAAGTCGCAACCTCTTATCCAACTGACAGTCTACGAGAAAGACATTCATCTGATGGCAACTGGCGAAGAGGTTGCCTTTCGTGTCAATGGTCTGGGTAAACAGACATTCCATGCTACCATTACCTCCATTGAACAGGCACTGAACGAAAACGACTATTCCATCAAGGTATATGCGCGAATCAAGTCCACATTGCCTCTTTTCCGGCCTGGCATGTATGTGCGTGCCAGAATCATTGAAAGCTGACAAACCAAGTCATGATGGTACAGTCTGATGGTTGAGCCGTTTGCCAACCCCGATAATAGGCTTGCATCTTGACCAAAAACTTATCGCCTCAAACCAAAGCTGCCCCTTTAAGGGGCAGCACAAGGTTTTAAAGAGAGAGAGAGAGTGAAACCTATTGTTTCTGGTGTTTTTGGTATTAATAAGCAGGAGGTTACATCCTGAGTAATTCTGAGACAAATTCGGCCGACATTTCTCCTGTAAGGTTCAGTATCTTGAATCCATCGTCTCCTGTTGAGAGGATAATGAGTTCTATGACCGCATCCCGATTCTTTCTCAACCATATTTTGGAATGGTTGTTGGAGGAATAATGTTTATATCTTGACTTGTTTTTCGTCAGAAGGCCATTGGCTGTTTCTGCATAGAAAGCTCTATTCTGCAAAGCAGTGAAAATACGCAGGCTCTTAATATGAGGAAGGACCTTGCGTATCTGCTTGTTGGCCGTATCTGCATTCTTGGACATCATATCCAGTACCTTTTCCATCATATTGGGTCCCACTGTTATACAACGAAAATCCTCCTGACTACTTCCTGCATTCCCCTCTTCATGTATCTCAGAGAGCAATAGGGCAATGAAATCCTCTCCTGCCCTCATAGACACAGACAGCAAGCAGAACGCAATGATCAGTACCCCCACACGCATTGGAAAGAAGTGTTTCATCGTTGTTGTTATTACCGGGAGGCAGAATCCCCGATGGAGTCCATCGGCTGTACACCTGCATTACGAAATGTATCAGATACTTCTTTCAAGGTAGAGGCCACCTGTTCATACGCCATTTGCGGATCGGAATAGGTATCCTTGTAGGATGCATAATTATAGGTAGCATCCGATGCATTCCCGCTGTCCTGAGTCTCCCAGGAATGCTGTACAGCCATACCCAAGGTAAAAACCACTGCTACCATGGCGGCAGCACGATAGAACGGACGCAGGCGGAAGGTCCATGTATTGCGTTTGGCTTCAACACAAGATATCTGTATAGCGGAAAGAACCTTCTCGTCAAAGTCGGCTCCCAGACTGGTTTCCCGCTGTGCATCTGTATACAGGAATAAATCCTTATACTTGGCCAGATGCGCAGGTAACTGCTTCTGCTGGAAAAACACTTGCAGCAAGCGCTCTTCCTCCTGAGAAGTCTGTCCTTCCCAATAGCGGTCCATCAACTGTTCAATATATTTATAATCCATATCGGTCTATCTTTTCGAATTCACTTTTTATTCTCTGCCGGGCTCTGAAGATATTCACTTTTACCTGTTCTTCACTAATTTCCAAGAAGGCAGCAATTTCCTTGTAAGATTTCCCTTCAATGTCCCGAAGTTGCAGGACTGTACGTTGCTTCTCGGGCAAGAGTTGGAACAGACGGTGAATCCATTGGAGTCCATCCTGTCTGGAGAGCATCTGGAACGGGGAGTCGTCAGAGTTGTCTACCGGGTCATAATTCTGTGTATCCAGTGTCTCGTTCTGTCTCTCTTTTCGGGCTATGCTGTCCAAAGCAAGATGCCGACAAGCTGTAATACAGAAAGCCTCAGCTGACGAGGAGGTATCCAACTCCTCCCTATGATTCCATGCCTTTATCATAGTCTCCTGTACAATGTCTTCCGCCTCACCTGTATGCGCAGTGATACGCAACGCCAACCTGTACAATCGGTTTTTGAGGGGTAGAATATCATCCCGGAAATCAATCATGGCATTATCTCTATTGGTAAGACGGACAGCTAGGGATAAAGTTACAGGAAATTCAAAGAAAATTTGTTACCTATTGCCTAACCTTATCCAAAAATACCCATTTTTCTCCATATGGAACTCCTTTTTCCCCGAATAGTTGAATACAGATTACTACAGATTCTGTAAGTTTGCAGGGAAAAGGTGCGAACATGAAAAAAGATGACCATTTGCTGATTCCTTTCCATTATTGCCCAGTGTGCGGCAGCCCCCGGTTCTCCTCATTGACCTTCAAGTCCTGGCAGTGTGGACAATGTGGTTTCGAACTGTTTCTTAATTCTGCTGCGTCAGTAGTGTGCATTTTGGTACAGAATAACCGGATACTTGTAGCCCGACGAGCATGCTCCCCTTGTCAAGGTATGCTGGACTTCCCTGGAGGTTTTGTTGATCCAGGAGAATCATTGGAGGATGCTTTACGAAGAGAAGCAGCAGAAGAAATGGGTATTGAGGTAACACCTGACCAGTGGTTGTTCAGCCTTCCCAATCGTTATCGGTATGCTGGAATGGATATTCCCACTACCGACAATTTCTTCCTCTGCCGTACATCGGACTCCTCTCACATCCAGGCTAAGGACGATGTGGCAGAATTGCAATGGATGTCCTGGGAAGACCTCCAACCGAAAGAATTTGCATTTGCATCCATGAGAAATGCCATACCTCTTTTAAAAGAAAGATTGTCTGGACGACATGTCCATGAAGAGGAATGAACAAGAACGAAAAGCCACATCCGAATTCAGTGGAGGTCGGGAACAATATGGCAAATGTCCTCAACCACCATTTTCACTTTATCAAAATCGTCCAAAACATCCACATTAATGGTATAGCGGGCCTTTTCATAGAAAGGAGCCCTGTCTTCCAGTTGAGTGGTGATGAAATCCTTCAGTTCCTCTGGAGACTTGTTTTGCAGGAGAGGACGTACAGTCCTACTCATTTTATAATGATTGATAATGGTGGCAGGACTGGCCTTGAGGAAGATGGTAACACCTGTTTCATTCATATAATCCATATTGTCGAAAAAGCACGGAGTGCCTCCGCCACAGGATAATATGATATCTTCAAACTCTGCTGCCTCGTGCAGCATGTTACGTTCTATCTTGCGAAATCCGTCTTCTCCTTTCTCCGCAAAGAGTTCTGGAATACGCTTGTGCATGCGGTCTTCTATATACCAGTCCAAGTCATAGAAGGTACGATTCAACCTTTTGGCAAGTTGGTTGCCTATCGTGGTCTTACCCACGCACATATAACCCAAGAGGATAATGCTTCTCATGACTTGCGGGAACGGCGGGTAGTCTTCTTGGCAGTACTTCCTTTGCTCTGTTGCTCGGCTATTATTTTCTTACATTCTTCATAAGAAAGATCTTCAGGAGCCTTTGAAAGATTTTTGGGCAAATGATAATTCTTCTTCTGGCAGGAGATATAAGGACCATAACGACCATTGAGAATCAGCAGTTCAGGGTCTTCGTCAAAGGATTTTATGTGGCGAGCAGCATCATCTGCCCGCTTTTCCTGTACCAGTTTCACTGCCTCTTCCCAGGTAATGGTCATGAGGTTCATTTCCTTGGGAATGGAATAATACTTCCCGTTATTCAGTATATAAGGGCCGAAACGACCATTATTGACAACTACCTTATCTCCTTCAAACTCACCCAGGATACGAGGGAGACGCAATAGGTCAAGTGCTTCTTCCAAGGTAATACTGTCGATGGTCTGTCCCTTGAGCAAAGGAGCAAACAGCGGTTTCTCCAATTCATCAGCTGTTCCCAGTTGAACCATCGTACCGAAACGGCCTATTTTGGCAGCTACAACACGTCCTGTCTGTGGATCGGTTCCCAGTACCCTTTCTCCTATCTTGTGCTCAGACTTGGAATCCATGGCCTTTTCCACTTCGGGAATGAATTCTTCATAGAATTCCTTCATGACTTCGCTCCACTCCTTCTTGCCTTCCGCAATAGAGTCGAAATCTTTTTCTACTTTAGCAGTAAAGTTGTAATCCAGGATATCAGGGAACTCTTGCTTCAGGAACTCATTCACCACCATACCTACATCAGTAGGCAGCAGTTTCCCTTTTTCCGTTCCATAGTTCTCCTTTTTCTCCACCTCCTTGGTTTTTCCGTTAGCACCAAGAGTGATTACAAGGCATTGGCGGACATTGCCCTCTTTAGTAGTCTTCTCTACATAACCTCTCTGCTGGATGGTACTTATAATAGGTGCATAGGTAGACGGACGACCTATACCGAGTTCTTCCATCTTCTTGACCAATGCAGCCTCATTGTAACGAGCCGGACGCTGGGTGAATTTCTGGGCAACGACAATATCATTATATACCAATTGCGATGTCTCCTTCAAAGGAGGCAACATCGTATTGTTTTTCGCAGTAGCCTTCTCGTTATCAGAAGAACTCTGATATACTTTCAGGAAACCATCAAACTGCAGGATTTCACCTGTGGCTACAAATTTCTCCTTCCGATTACTGATGCTGACGGTTGCTACAGTTTTCTCAAAAACAGCTTCTGCCATCTGACAGGCAAGAGTACGACGACGAATCAACTGATAAAGTCGCTTTTCAGAAGAAGTTCCAGGAATGTCTTCCACATCCATATAAGTGGGGCGGATGGCCTCATGAGCCTCTTGTGCTCCTTTTGACTTAGTCTGGAAATTTCGTCTCTTGGCATATTGCTTGCCATAATTCTCCTCTATGAACTTCCTGCTGCTTTCCAGACAGAGGGAAGACAGGTTCAGAGAGTCGGTTCGCATATAGGTTATATGACCTGCTTCATACAGGCTTTGGGCAATCCTCATGGTTTGAGTCACAGAATAACCCAGTTTGTGGGCAGCCTCCTGCTGAAGGGTAGATGTCATAAAAGGAGGTGCAGGAGAATGTTTCACAGGTTTGCATTCAATGTTTTCTACCCAAAATTGGGCACCGGAACAATCCTGGAGGAAGGCCCGGGCTTCATCTTCTGTAGCAAACTGCTTGTTAAGGTCAGCCTTGAAAATGGAAGAGGTACCATCAGCCATCTCACAACAGAACGTAGCAGAAACTGAAAAATAGGGAGTCGCTTCAAACTGCTCAATCTCCTTTTCCCGGTCACATACCAGTCTTACGGCTACACTCTGTACCCTGCCAGCAGACAAAGAGGGCCTCACCTTCCGCCATAGCACTGGCGACAACTTGAATCCCACAATACGGTCAAGTACACGACGTGCCTGCTGGGCATTGACCAAATCAAGGTTGATAGTACGAGGATGGAGAATGGCATCCTGAATGGCTGTCTGGGTAATCTCATGGAAGACAATGCGTCGGGTAGTCTTCACATCCAGATGCAACACTTCTGCCAAATGCCAAGAGATGGCTTCTCCTTCACGGTCTTCATCGGAAGCCAACCATACGACACTGTCCTTGGCTTCAGACCTGAGGGTATTTACTATCTGCCGCTTGTCTTCTGGAATCTCATATTGAGGACTGAATGTCTCTGTATCAATACTAAACGATTTGGATTTCAAATCTCTGATATGCCCGAAACTCGGCATCACCTTATAGTCTTTCCCTAAAAAACGACCAATGGTCTTGGCTTTGGCAGGAGACTCTACAATAACGAGATTTTTCTGCATGCTCTCTTCTGTTACATCAAATTTGGCGACAAAAGTAAGAAAAAACTATGGAGAGGACCTCTGTTTTTGTTGATTTCACTACAATTTAACATTTTATCACACAAATCCCTTAAGTCTTCCCTGCTTTCCTTCTGACATTCAGGGCGGAAAATGCACCTGCATCATCCGCCCCGAATCTTATTAAAGGAGTAATCAGAATAGATAAGCTGCCTGTATCTGCCAAGTATTGGCCTTGATGGTTCCGTCTCCATTGAGCGATTTAGCATATTTGCTGATAGCAATATTGTAGACAGCGCCCAACTCCAGATGATTGAACAACTGGACACCGGCTCCCACATTCCAAGTAGTATTGGAATTCTTCAGCTTGAATTCTTTGCCACCTGATTTCCATATGTCATTGCCTAATTGGAAGCCAAACTGAGGACCAGTGGCAACATACACTTTCGCCAAACTGATGCCCAACTGGTAGCGGAGATTCAAAGGAATTTCCAAGCTTCGATAGGTATAGCTATTGTCAACATTATTCAATTTTCGCTGAGAATATTCAGCCGCTACATCCAGGCCAATACCTATGACGGGTATGTTCAATTGGACTTTAGGACCGAGATACCAACCCGTACGGTTACTGGAAGAACAGTCTGGAAGTTGGTCGAATGACACCTTACTGAGATTGAGTCCGCCTACAACACCTAGACGCACCTGGGCAGCCATAGGCAAGGAAAGACATAAAGAGAGTACCACTAACAGGAAAAAAAATGATCTTTTCATAATGACATAGTATGATTGGTTTGTCTGACTGCAAACTTACATATTTTTATTCAAAAAGCAAGAACGGCAATGGCGTTTAGAGATAGAAAAAATGTATTTTTGCAACAAATACCCAACACACCACCTTTATGCCTTCCATCACTCTCCAACATATCTCCACCTTTCGGGCATGGATGCAAAACCATCGTCTACAGGCATTCATCGTCCCTACTACAGACCCGCATGCCAGTGAATACACCCCTCCCTACTATGCCTCCAGGCAATGGTTAACTGGATTTTCAGGCTCTGCAGGTACTGCCGTTATCACTATAGAAGATAGTGCCTTATGGACTGACTCACGTTATTTCCTGGCTGCGGAACAAGAGTTGGACGGAACCGGCATCCAATTAATGAAGGAAGGTATACCAGGAACTCCCTCTATTATACAATGGTTGAAGGAAACCCTGAATAAAGGAGACCGGGTAGGTTTTGATGCCCATGTAAATTCCCATCGTTTGGCTGAACAACTCTCTCGGGAACTCAGTCCTTTCGGCATTGAAACCTGTCCCTGTCAGGACCCGTTTGAAAGTTTATGGACCGACCGCCCATCATTGCCCCAGCAGCCCATTACCATCCATCCCATTGACTATGCCGGTGAATCTTCACACAGCAAACTGTTGCGTTTGCGTCAGCTGCTGAAGAAGCACAATGCCAGCCACATTCTGGTCAGTGCTCTCGATGACATTGCCTGGCTACTTAATCTAAGAGGGAATGATGTGGAATGTACTCCCGTCTTTATGGCTTACTGCATCATAGACGAGCATACTACCCTACTCTGTATTGACGAACAAAGGCTGGAGCCCTCCGTTCGCCAATATCTGAAACAGGAAGGTGTCAGCACTGTCCCCTATCAAGAAGTTACCCGCATCCTGTCCCAAATCCCAGCAGATGCCACCATCCTTCTTTCCGAAAATATCAATGAAGCTATTTATTCCTGCCTTTCTGCACATATCCTGACAGGAGTCTCACCGATAGCAGCCATGAAGGCCATCAAGAATCCCACCGAAATTGCAGGATTCCGAAATGCCATGGAAAGGGATGGAGTAGCCTTGGTTAAATTCCTCCGATGGTTGCTTCCTGCAGTAGAGAAAGGAGGACAAACGGAAATCAGCGTATCTCGACATTTGGAACAACTGCGTGCAGCCCATCCTCTTTACCGAGGAGAAAGTTTCAGCAGTATTTCCGCCTATAAAGAGCATGGCGCTATCGTCCATTATGAAGCCACTCCTGAAACGGATGCTCCGCTACAACCGCAGGGATTATTGCTGATGGATACCGGGGCACATTATGCCGACGGGACAACCGATATCACACGTACAATTGCTCTCGGGGAACCCACTCCCCATGAAAAACATATCTACACACTGGTTCTTAAAGGTCACATTGCCCTAAGCCGATGCCGCTTTCCCATAGGTGTCAGTGGCACTCAGTTGGATATGGCTGCCCGTTATGCCATGTGGCAGGAAGGACTCAATTATGGTCATGGTACCGGACACGGGGTAGGCTCTTTCCTGTGTGTACATGAAGGTCCCCATCAAATACGCATGAACTACATACCTGCACCTATCACTCCCGGTATCATTGTTACTGACGAACCTGGCCTTTATCTGAAAGGGGAATTCGGGGTACGTATAGAAAACATGTTGCTCTGCGTACCTTCCCTTGAAACATCATTCGGTTCATTTGCCTCATTTGAACCGCTCACTCTTTGCCCCATAGACCTTCGTCCAGTAGATATGTCCCTTTTGACCCATGAAGAAAAAGAATGGATCAACCACTACCATAGTAATGTGTTCCATCGACTGTCTCCTTTACTGGAAGACCCCGAAGACAAGAAATGGCTGGAAAAGGCCACTGCCTGTATCCACTGACAATCATTTCCACCCATGTTCATTGACGTCATCCTTCCCCTTCCCGTCCCTTCGCCTTTCACCTACCAGTTGCCCGACAACGGAAAGCAAGTAGCCTGTGTCGGGCAAAGGGTCATCGTTCCTTTCGGAGCCCGCAAGATGTATACGGGCATCATAGTGGCATGCCACAAGGAAGCACCTGCCGCAGGCTTCGAAATAAAGGAAGCCATCGAACTTCTGGACACTGCTCCTATCGTGCTACCCAGCCAACTGACATTGTGGCAATGGATGGCCCACTATTATATATGTACTGTCGGCGACGTGCTGAACGCTGCCCTCCCGTCGGGATTGAAACTGACCAGTGAAACCTATATCACTCCCGACAGGGATTTCAACGGATGGAAGGACCTTACCAAAGAGGAACTGGATACCTATGACCGCATCGTCAATGAAAACATCAAGACGGTATCCCAACTCCAGAAAAAAGGGAAAAACTCCCGTGTGCTTGCTCTTGTTTCCTCCTTGATGGACAAGAAAGCCATCTTCCTACAGGAGGAAATCTCCAGCAAATACA
>JALERS010000028.1 GCA_022763905.1 Prevotellaceae bacterium
TTATTAACGAGAACTCAGCCTTTGGGCTTAATTATCTTGCCTGAAGACTTCTCTTGGGCAAAATCATATTCAGGAACTATATTGGTAGTTTCTATTTTTCCAGAACGATAAGCTGTAACTTTCAATGATCTCAGTTGTCGGGTCGTTGAGTCAAAGAAAATCATAGGATTATAAGGTTTACCGTTGATTCTCACTTCGAAATGGCAATGCTCAGTAGTGGCACGCCCAGTACGTCCTACAATGGCAATAGGTTGCCCAGCCTTGACATGGTCGCCAATTCTGACAAGATTCTTTTTATTGTGCGAATAAAAAGTTTCAATACCGATATCGTGTCGCAGTACTATAACGTTGCCGTATCCATTACAAGGTTTGGCGAAGCGTACTCTACCTTCGAAAGCAGCATAGATTGTGTCACCTGCATGAGTCTTGATATCTGTTCCCTTGTGATTTCTCTTTCCTCCGAAGTGACTGATAACCCTGCCGTTTTTCATAGGGAAACACCAGTCACCTCTCTGAATCTTAGAGAAATCTATCTCGAAAATATTGGCATTGTCAAAAATGCCTTGAGTATTCGCGGATATGTTGTTTGTCTCATGCTCAGTAAAAGTTTTGTTATTTACCGTATTCTGTGCGGAAATAATGCAGCATGAGGTACATAGCAGAAGTGTACTGATGATAACCTTGTACAGGTGAGTGAATGTTGGTTTATACATAGATAATATCGGTATCTTGTTCAGTACCTGCTCTGTTAATATCTTCATCGTCTTCAAAGTAGAGCAGGTCGAGATTAATATTATGAGTATTCAAGTCTTTATGGACAATATGGTCATCTCCTTTTGAGTCAAACGTATTGTCGTGGCTATTCAATGACTTCCAGATAGTGTCTTTGAGTTCTTGCAGACCTTTGCCGGAAACTGAAGAAATGAATATCACAGGAAGGTCATCAGGTAATTCCTCTTTGAGCAGATGTTCCAGTTCTTCGTCAATCATATCACACTTGGTGATGGCCAGAATACGGCTTTTCTTACAGAGATCGGGATTATATTGAATCAGTTCGTTGAGGAGGATATTGTAGTCTTCTTTGATATTGTCTGATTCACAGGATATCATAAAGAGTAGCAAAGAGTTACGCTCTATATGACTCAGGAATCTCAGACCGATTCCCCTACCCTCGCTTGCGCCTTCAATGATACCAGGAATGTCGGCCATGACGAATGATTTGTCATTGCGATAGGACACAATACCTAGTGAAGGTTCGAGAGTGGTGAAGGGATAATTTGCTATTTTGGGCCTTGCTGCAGATACAGAGGAGAGCAACGTAGACTTTCCAGCATTTGGAAATCCTACCAGTCCCACATCGGCTAGCAGTTTGAGTTGCATAATCACCTGCATTTCCTGCATGGGTTCACCTGGTTGGGCATAGCGTGGTGCCTGGTTCGTTGAGGTACGAAATTCGAAATTGCCAAGTCCACCCCTACCCCCTTTCAGTAGGACAACTTCTTGACCATGCGAGGTAACATCACAGATATATTTACCACTTTCAGCATTGTATACAACGGTACCGCAAGGAACTTCAATATAAACGTCATTTCCATCTTTGCCAGATGACCTGCAGGGGCCTCCATCTCCTCCATTGCCAGCCATGATATGTTTTTGGTAGCGTAGGTGAAGAAGAGTCCAAAGGTTACGGTTGCCTCTCAAGATAATGTGGCCACCTCTACCTCCATTGCCTCCGTCAGGTCCTCCATTGTAATTGTATTTGGCATGATGAAGATGCATAGAACCTCTTCCTCCTTTGCCACTACGGCAATAGATTCTGACGTGGTCGATGAAATTGCTTTCCGGCATCGCCTATGTTGTTTTTACAAGTTATCGATAACTTGACATATATCAGCAAAAATACGGTCGAGTTCACCCGTTCCTACTACGGTATGACGCTTGCCTGCTTTCTCAAACCATTCCATTAAGGGTGAGGTTTGGTTATGGTAAACTTCTAGTCTCTTTTTAATGGTTTCCTCATTATCGTCAGACCTACCCGATGTTTTTCCTCGGGCAATCAGTCGAGCCATCAATTCTTCTTCTGGTACATCCAGTTCAATCATTGCGTCGATTTTCTCGTTGCGCTCTTCTAAAAGTTGTGACAAGCTATCAGCTTGTGGTATCGTACGAGGGAAACCATCAAAAATACAACCTGGTGCATCTTTGAGGCTGTCATAAACACTAGCTAGAATGTCTGTCATCAGGGAGTCAGGAATCAACTGCCCTTTTTCTATATAATCAGAAGCTGTCTTACCCAGCTCACTACCTTTGGCTATTTCAGCACGCAGCACATCACCAGTAGAGATGTGTGCAAAATGGTATTTTTCGACAATTTTCTCGCTTTGAGTACCTTTGCCGCTTCCGGGAGCTCCGAAAATTACAATGTTTTTCATGTCTTTGTAGTGGGTTATTGTATATTAAGATTATTATTTGGTATAAATATCAGGAAGATTACGAAACAGACCATTGTAGTCCAATCCGTAGCCTACGATAAACTTATCTTCAATCGTCAGTCCTATGTAGTCCACATGGACATGACACTTACGCCTAGAAGGCTTATCAAACATGGTGGCCACCTTGATGCTTTTGGGCTGTAGTTTCTTCACTTCATTAATAAGAAAATTCATGGTGATGCCAGTATCAACGATATCCTCCACAATCAAGACATGACGATTGGAGAGACTGTCAGGTATATCATTCACCATTCTCACCTTGCCTGTCGTTTCTGTTCCTTCGTAGGATGACAATCGTATGAAGGAGATCTCACAAGGACTGGTAATAGATCGCATTAGGTCAGCAGCGAACATGAAGGCCCCATTCAAGACACAGAGAATTGATATCTGCTCTTCTCCATAATCTTGAGAAATCTTGCGGCCAATAGATTGAACAGATTCGTTAATTAATTTACTGTCAATATATTTACAAAGGTTTTTTCCTTCAATACTTAAAAAGGACATCTCTTTCATATCTTGCAAAGTTACAGAAATCATTTCTTTCCAGCAAATTATTTACTTTGACGTTTAATAATTTCTATCTATAATCTATTGCTTATAAGTAATTTATCAGTTTTATTTAATGTGAAAGATTTTTTATCTGAATACCAATTGAACGGGATGCACGCCTGCCTGACAATTGTAGAGCAATATGCCTGCAGAGTTATAGACATACACATATCCTGCTGTGCTGTAGGAAGCACCATAGGTACCGTTGGCATCAGCAGTGATATATAGATAGTCTGACTTAGGGTCGACAGCAATAGAGAGGGGCCATTGAGGGCACTGCATGTCTTCTCTTGTATTTCTATTGAGAGTCATGGTATTGACAGTGAAGATGGTATTGTGGGACTGATAGGTATTCCAGTCAGTTTCGTTGTAGATAGCATAGAGTGTGTCTTCCTTGATGGCCATCATAGAGGCTGGAGCGATGTTGGTCGTGTCATCATCAGAAGTAATGAGGGTAAGCATGGGGGGAAGAGTATAGTAGTCACCCATTGATATTACGAAGACATTGCCATATTTGTCTGATGCGATTCGGGTGGGATTGATTCCAACAGGAATAAATTTTTCAATGGTGAAACTAGTTGTATTGATTTTTGCCACTTGTTTGCCATCATTATAGTTGTTAGCATAGTTCATGCCATCCGAGATGGTGACATACAGTGTATTGTTGGCAATAGTCATCTCCTCCGGATTAGGTCCTACTGGCAGTTGAACAACCGACTGATTCATTAAAGTATCCATACGGGTAACATATCCGTCATAGTTGGAGATGTAGACATATCCGTTGTCGGCAATAATGTCTCGCGGAGCATTAACCGTCAATTGTCGTTTCAGTTGCAGAGTATGCCGGTCCAAGACAAAAAGGACATTGCTTTCATAGGCAATCACATACAGATTGCTTCCGTAGGCAATTCCATCCTGCAGCGTATTACCAGGAAGTATCTGATTGGCTTTGAAGAACAGACTGTCTGTAAATGTTTGGCTGGAATTGTCAATCATTCCGATACTACTGGCAATATGGTCATAGAAATTGCCTTGATTGAGCACTAACGGGCAATTGCCAGCTGAGGTTACAGGAGATGGCTGGGGTGTTTCGTTGTTGTTGTCGCATGCTACCAGAACGGCTATTGCGACGAAGGAACAGATACATAATTGAAACAAAGAAAATGTTTTCATAATGATATATTTATAATTTGAAAGTGATAGTCAACAAATAGGTTCTTCCTGGCATAGGATAACCATTGACAAGAGAATATTGGGTATTGAACAGGTTGCTTACATGAAGGTTGCAAGTTCCTCCTGTTTTTCTTGCCAACGTGAATGGACACCCTATAGATGCATCCCATTCAGAATAAGCAGGCAAACGTGTACTGAAAGCGTGTTCCAAAGTACCCCAACGAGAGGAAGTGCCCTTGTAGGTAGTGCCGACATGAAAATAATTGTTTTCATAATATAGTGTAACATTACCATTGGAGACAGGAATGTAGGGCAATTGGAATCCGTAGGTATTTCCTTCCTTTTGACTAACATCCTCTGCCTTCAGCAATGACCAGCAGCCAGTCATCATGAGAGTATGGCCTTGGAAGCGGAATTGGTTGTGGAGACTTAGACTAAAACCTTTTGTATGTACCTGACCCAGATTAGCCGTTTTCCAAACATGTAGGTTAACAGGAATGGAAATGATTTTGTCATGAACGCTATTGAGAAAAGCGTCGCATATCACATTCATGAGGGGCCACCATGAGGCTATCTTCTTTTGCCAAACTATTCCTCCGCCCCATTGGAAGGTTCTCTCAGGTAGCAGGTTAGTACTACCTAGATGATAATAATAGGTCTCAGTGAATGAAGGAGGTCTGAATGTGTTTTTATAATACATTTTCAAGATAAGATTCTTGTAGGTAAAGGGGCGGATTGATCCCATCAGAATGGGAGACCATTGATGGAAGTCTTCTCCCGACTGTCCGTTCCGGCTACTATTGTAACAAGATGTCATCACACAATAGCCGGAAATTGTAGCCACTCGGTTGTGATAGCTACTTCCCAAGGCATGAGTGAGAGTGATTCTAGAAGCCTGGTCAACAGTGTATTCATTACCATGAAGAGTATTGTATGAACCATCTGACGCCCAACTCAAAGTCCATTCTTTAGAGGGTCTGTAAGACACTTTACCGCTCATATAGGAATCACTTTGGCGGTAGTTTTCTTTCCTGTTTCCTTGTGGATAGATGGGGTTGATATCTTTGTAGCGATTGAAGTTCAATCCCCATCTGGCATGAACGGATGTTTCCCATTTCCCTCCACAGTTTTTTCTCCATCCCAAAGCAAACGTATACTCCTGATCTAGTTGTCGCTCGTTGTTTGGACTGGTGTTATAGAGAACCACCTGTCCAGGCAGGCGACGATAGCAGTTGTGCAGACACACTTTGCCTACCATTTCATCATTGCGACCGAATCGGAACAGATGGCTCCATTCCAATTGAAAGAGATTTGTTCTGTTGTTTTCTCTATATTGCTGGGTCTTGCTGTTGCCATTGACAAGAGTGAAAGGGTAATCATTGGCGGCAAACTGATACCTTGTTGCTAATCGTGTTGCCCATACAGGAGAGACGCATATCTCGCTCTTGACACGGATACCCCATGTATCATAACTTCCCTGCTCTGCCGAGAAAGATGTACTTGTACTACGTTGCTCCTGTAAGCAGTTTCTCAAACCATCGAGCGTACTGATATTAACATATGCCGATGAAGTAGCATTGCGTGCCTGCCAATTGTCTGATTCTGTAGCAGAAAATCCTAGCATGACCTTTTCCGCGGCAGGTAGGTTGTATTTGGTAAAATCCTTTTGTCCTACTTGAGTCTCCATTTGAGGAATCCCATCTACGGTGACTACCACATGACTGGATTCCATACCCCGGACATTAAGAGTCATCATGCCCCCTACTCCTCCGTAGTCTTTGACTGTTACCCCGGGCAATCTTGACAAGGCTTCTGTTGGATTCTTGGATTGTGTGACCTTCATCCAGGTGCTGTCCATGCTGTAGACATAAGATGCAGATGTCTGCCCAATATCCCATTTATGCTCCTTCACACTCACTCCTTTCAATTGGACGATAGTATCTACACAATAGGGTCGCTCCCACGTCGGCACAGCAGAGTTGCCTGCAATGACATCGGATATTCCTGTCGCCAGCCCTAGCAACAGGCAGGAGACAGTTCGTCGAAACTTGGCTCTACTCATTCCTATACAGGTAAAAGTATCTGTCAACACAAATGTAGATTCCTGTAGGTCTTACATCGAGACACTGACAAGCGTTCTCACGGCAATGGCAGGTATTCTGGCTTGTTCCATGCAATGCGCCTTCCCAGTACAGATAGTACCAGTGGCCTGTTGTGCCTGCAAACAACGGAACTTACAGCAGCGGGACTGCCTGGGATTTTCACCCTGTTCCCTTTTAACATCATCCGAAGAAAACTCCGTATGGGCAATTTTCTATGGAATCCGCACCAATGCACTGCAAAATTAGCTGTTTTTCAGCAAAACCTTAGGTTTCCAAAAAGAAAAAAAACAGAAGGTACAACTTTGTAGAACATGGGATAAAACATTATTTTTGCATTATCATTTTCCTATCGACTTATGTTTAGAAAGAATCTTACTTCGGCATTGTGCCTACTTTTCATTACAACTTTTTCATGGTCACAGACTATTTTCAAGTCTACGTTGCCCTGTCATCCCGAAAGAGGTTATAATATATATGGAGTGGTAGAGTCAGATAATCTCCCCCTGCCCCATGTAGCTGTATCCGATGGAGAGACCATTACCTATACTGACAGCCTGGGAAGATATTACCTTAATTCTTCCAAACGCAACGGCAACGTATTTGTATGTACTCCAGGAGAGTATACATGTCCATCTCAAGATGCAATGCCTCAATTCTGGGCACAATTAACGGAAAAGAAGGAGGTGACAGAGCGTCACGATTTTCTGCTGCTCAAGGCCAGTCATAGTCAGTTTGCACTACTAGGTCTGACAGACATCCATCTGGCTAATCGCTACAATGACCAAATGCAGTTCCGCAAAAACGTCATGCCTGTCATCCGGAAAACCATTAGCAACATCAAGAAGCTGTATGGAAAAAACATCAAAGTCTACACCCTAAACACCGGTGACAGTTCCTTTGATACCTTTTGGTATTCTGACGGATACACTATTGACCAGTTTCCTGCCACACTGAAAGAGGTGAAATACCCTACTCCGATGTATTGTATCATGGGTAACCATGACAATGATGGTGCCACCCCATATGGTCCCGATGTGGATTTCCAGGCAGAAAAACGTTACCGGGCAACTATGGGGCCTACCTATTATTCGTTTAATATAGGAAGCGTTCATTTCCTCATGTTGGACAACATTATTTATCAGAATCATCCCGGTCAACCCATCAATGTAGGTATTTGGGGCAAAAAGGACTACAAGATAGGATTCAGCGACGAGCAGATGAAATGGATACGCAAGGACCTTGCCCTGCAAGATAAAAACAATCCTCTAGTAGTGTGTGTTCACAATCCTATTTTCTTGAGGAAAGGTCTTAACTCTTACAGGAATAATTTCTCCGATTATTCGCAGTATCAGGAATTTGTATCATTAATCAGCAAGTTCTCACAGACCCACATTTTAAGCGGTCATACCCATAAATGCTATACATTCCGTCACGACTCGCTCAATATCATTGACCATAACTTGTCATCCATCTGTGGAAGTTGGTGGCGTACAGCTTTCAAAGGGCATGACACTTTCACCATGGTAAGGACACCCGATAGTGAATCCCTATTATATAAAGGCTATGACCAGTTTGGTCCCGACGGAACACCTTCGGGATTCATGGTTTTCCATATTAATGGCAAGGATTTTTCATGGCGATTCCAGTCCCTGTCAGACCCTGCCGACCGACAGTTTCGTTGCTTCGATATGAATGAAGTAAAGAAATACGCGCAGAATAGCGAAAAATATGACACATTTATAAAATCCTTCCCCATGCGCTACGATTACCGTACAGTGCCAGCCCATCAAGTATGGCTGAATGTATGGGCATGGGAGAAAGCATGGAAAGTAGAAGTTTGGGAGAATGGTACCCCTGTCAAGGTAAAACATGCGTTGCTGGAGAATCCACAGTATACGTTCACATACGATTTCTTTATGAGTGTCGACAAGGGTAATTTAGATTGTAAAGATTGCAAGAAGGCTGCCCACGGACAGTCATTCCTCATACAATGTTCATCTCCCGACTCTCGCTTGACAATCAAAGTGACAGATAGTTTCGGTCATGTCTATACCCAAGAAGTGAAACGCCCTCTACGCTTTTCTCTCAACCAGAAATAATTTGATTCCTTCAGCATGGAATGGGATAATTTTAGGGCAGAAGTCTTGCAATGTACAAAATGCCCCTTAAAGGACAGTCGCAAGCATATTGTAGTGGGCGAAGGTCCCGAACAAGCACCTGTTATGTGTATAGGCGAAGGCCCTGGTTACTATGAAGATATAGAAGGTAGACCATTTGTAGGCCATTCAGGACAACTACTAGACAAGATTCTTTCTGTATGCGGTTTTAGCAGATCTACCCATGTATATATAGCCAACATTGTAAAATGTCGTCCACCTCACAATAGGACTCCTCTACCCGAAGAACGGACCAGTTGTTTGCCATTTCTCTTGGAACAGATTCGCCTCGTCAATCCATTTATTATTATCCTATTAGGTGCTACAGCTGCCAAAGGATTGCTCAACAGTGATGCAGGCATCACCCGTTTGCGGGGAAAATGGATATTATGGCAGGGGAGATGGGTCATGCCCACTTATCATCCCTCTGCTCTGTTGCGCAATCCTTCGCTAAAGAAGGATGCCTGGGAGGATTTCAAACTGGTGATAGACAAATACAGAGAATTGGTAAATCCTCTACACCATAGCGATTTCCATTGATATCGGAACATTCCTGACTATATAAATGAAAGAACAGGATACATGGGAGCCTCATTCCAACCCATCATTGGACTGCCTGGTAATATACAATCAATTGAAATACCACTGCCCATCAACTAAAACTACAATACTAGTTTTGTAACCCTGATAGGTGTACTGAACATAGTCTGGTAATACAAGATTCTTTGTAGGCTTCATTAGGCACTGTTCTTTTTCTTTCGATGAATCAATTGGTCCTGCTACAACAACCCATACGGTGACACTGGACTCAAGAGGGAAGACTGTGAATGCACTCTTATTTAGTCACGCTTTGCTACTTGCGATGCATAGCAGTTAAGTGATTTCTTAAAGTATATTGACTGCTTTCTCTTAGCATCGTCGATTCTTTTGCTGAGAACCGACGATTCTTTTTCTTAGCACCGATGAATACTTGGGCCAGTCAATCAACTTCATTTCCCCAAGGAGTCTTTTCCTTATTTCAACGGACTCATTTTCCTTCATCAACTGAATCAGCAGACAGCTTGACAGAAGTCATACTGAATCAACAGACACCTGCTACAAGACCCTCCTGTTTTGGGTTGACAAAACAATCATGCCGAACTCAGGAGTTTCGTCGGGCCATGAAAAAGATATGTGCTTGCAACTAAAAACAGGGACTTCTTTTTGAAATCCCTGTTGTAGCGCCTACGGGAATCGAACCCGTATACCATGCGTGAGAGGCATGTATCCTAACCGTTAGATGAAAGCGCCATCTCCTAATGCGGAAGCTAGGAGATTCGAACTCCTGGTACGGAAACCCGCACGGCAGTTTAGCAAACTGCTGGTTTAAGCCACTCACCCAAACTTCCTTACCGCATTTCTCTAAATGCAGTGCAAAATTAAGAAATTATTTTCATCCCACAAGTATTTACAGATAAAAAAATCGTGCCAGGGATGATTTCTCTTCCTTAAACAGATTATTCTGCGATATACTGATAGAATGCGGGGACCGTTTCTGCGATATCCATACCTTTTCTGAACACAGCAGAAGTACCACCTACAAAAATATCGGCACCCATTTGTGCCATCAATTTAGCACGTTCCAAGGTAATGTTGCCATCAGTTGAAACTAACACATCTTCTCTACCCTTTTGTGCAAGATAGGCACGAGTCTGTGGCACCTTATCCATGATACCTTCTATCATCTTACCTCCGGCAAACCCTGGACGTACTAACATCAATAGAATCAAGTCAATATCATTAACATATTTCTCAATAGCTTCTATAGGTGTTTCAGGATTGAGTGCAATACCTACGCGGGCTTTTTTCTCTTTGATGAGAGCCATATTCTTTCTGAAAATATCCTCAGGCAGTTCGGCATGCAGAGTAACATAATCGTTTTCTGACAGATTAAGACAACCTATGATAAACTCAGGATCTTCGAGCATGAGATGGATATCAAAAGGAGTTGCAGAAATCTTTCTTAAAGCATTGATGAAATCAGGACCAAAAGTAAGATTAGGAACCAAATGGGCATCCATTACATCCAAATGAAACCAATCTACCCCACCCTTTTCCAGTTTTTTGATATCACGTTCCACATTCATCAGGTCGCAACACATCAGGGAAACGGATAATTTTTTCTTTGTCATATTGATTGAATTGGAAATATTAAAAAAGCCGGTTTTCTCCATTAACATATTGAACAGAGAAAACCGGCTATAGACAGTATTAGAATGCGAGTGTACCCATACGGTCAAAAGTAGCATGAACTAGTTCATCATAGAACATGCCTCGTTTGGCCAAGTCATAGATATTGAAACGCCAACGCATGAGTTGAACGAAATCAGTACGATAGAGCAGATATTTTCTTGTTACACCCACATGTTCGGGCTCAGTTGGAGCACCTACGATACGGAACAAATCCTTCATCTTACTATAAGGATAAACCTGTGCTTTAATCTTTTCGCGGAAAGCAGGCCAATTCTCTTTGAAGGCAATAAGCTGCTTGCGTACGGTTTCAGCATCATTGTATTTCTGCGTAATCTGTGTATATCCCAGTTCGGGTGAGGGAAAATCTTCGAAAAGAACCTTAGCCCTCTCCTGCTCTTCTTCCAAAGAAGGCCAGTTGGCTACACATTTATCAACATCCAGTTGGGAGAAGTCCATCTTTAGGAATTCCTCGAATACAGCACACATGGTCAGTGTACCTACAGCTACCTGGAAGCCATGACTTTGGAGTTTTCCATGATAACGATGGTGGGTCATATCCATAATATGACTATACAGATGGTCGCAACAGGAAGCCGGGCGGCTGGACTGAGCCGCCTGCATAGCAAATCCACTAAGGGTAAGACCATTGAACAGGTCAGCAATGGCATCAGGATCACCGTCTGCAACTCCTTGAGGATTACTCAGCAGGTCATCAAGTACATCTTGTAGTACGTGCCAGGCATCAGGGATAATAGGTTCGGTACCTACAAGGTCAGCAATCATCCACTCGGCGCCAGCAGGAACTTTAGCTGCCAAGTCAGCGTAACCAGCTGCTGTCATCTCCTTGGGTGCATTGGCCAAGACAACAGTGTCAGCCATCAGTGCGATAGGTGCAGGACAATCAAAAGTTTGCTTGGCATTCTGATAGGTGATAGAAGCACCGAATGAGGAATAACCATCAACTGAAGCAGCTGTAGCAACAGAAAGATAACGTTGGTTATTCTGATGGAAAGAAGAGAGTTTGCAAATGTCATTGATAACACCGGAACCTACTGATACAGCAATTCTGCCAGAAGCCTTCAGTTGTTCATCCAACATCTCAACATATTTCCATTCTGCATGGAACTCCTTATCGGGGAATAAAAATTTTTCTGTATCAATTCCAGCTGCAATCATATGTTTGTAAACTTCTTCACCTGCAGCCTTCCAAGTATTGTCGTCAGCAACCACCAACGCTTTTTTACCGGAAAAATGTTTATTGTACACTTCAGGTACCTGGCCAAGAATATTCTTGCCAATCACATAGGATTTGGTCTGTGTAGCAATTTCAAGACCTTTCCTAATTAATTCCTCATTGTTCATATTATCAGTTGAATTTATAATGGATAATCTGATTGCAAATTTAATGTATTTTCTTCATCTGTCCAAATATTATGTATAGCGATAAACAGAAACAACGTTTGAGAAAGAAAGTGTATCATCCAACGGACAAGTAAAAAAAACACATCAATCTGATTCAAAATAGGAAAAATATTATAAATTTGTGATATGAATTAAAACACAAATGCACAGAATGCCTTTATCAACTGGTATAGTGACTACAGGCAAAAGTCTGTTTGACAGAATACTACGTATCCTTAAGACAGACATCTATGCAATGACAAACAACTGACTTGATGCAGACTATTCTAAATCTTCTAAGCCTAATAGGAAGTCTGGCCTTATTCCTATATGGTATGAAAATCATGAGCGAAGGCCTTGAGAAATTTGCAGGAAACCGCTTGCGGTCAATCTTGGCCGCCATGACCAAAAACAGATTCATGGGAGTCATGATGGGTATTTTGGTTACTGCACTGATTCAATCGAGTTCGGCAACAACAGTAATGGTGGTAAGTTTTGTCAATGCGGGACTTATGACACTTACCCAGTCTATCGGTGTCATCATGGGTGCCAATGTAGGAACCACTGTAACAGCCTGGATCATCTCTGCCATAGGTTTCAAGGTCAACATTGCACTTTTTGCCCTGCCTTTGATTGGTCTGGGACTTCCTTTGATATTCTCCCGCAAAGGCAACCGCAAGAACATAGGTGAATTCATTTTCGGATTTTCCTTTCTTTTCATGGGACTCAATTATCTGCAAACGTCTGCGACCAATCTGAATATTGATGTGATAGTGGCTAATTTACTGTCACATATGACCAGTGACAGTTTCATAACAATTATCATCTTCGTTTTGGTAGGTGCTTTGGTAACTACCATCGTTCAGGCTTCTGCAGCTACCATGGCTATCACTTTGATGCTCTTTGATATGCATATTCCAGGTTTTGGATTTGAGTTGGCCGCAGCATTGGCAATGGGACAAAACATTGGAACTACCATTACAGCCTTCATGGCTTCATTGACAGCCAATACGCAAGCCAAAAGAGCAGCCTTGGCGCATATGTTCTTCAATGTGTTTGGTGTTATAGTGGTTTTGATTATATTCTATCCTTTTTGTCAGTTTGTATCTTGGTTTGTAGAAGATATCTTGCACAACAGCAATAACCCATTATTCCGTCTGTCTGCATTCCACACCTTCTTCAATATTGGCAATACGTTGCTGCTTATTGGGTTTGTAAAACAGATTAAAGAATTGGTCTGCAAGTTATTGCCATTAAAAGAAGAAAATGAAGAATATCGTCTACGTTATATCTCAGGAGGTCTGCTCTCTACAGCAGAATTGTCCATTCTTCAAGCTAGAAAAGAAATTGTTGTCTTTGCACAGCGTTGCAGAAAAATGCTGGATCTTATCAACGGACTACTGAATACCGAGAAAGGTCAAGAGTTCAACTCCATCTTCACCAGGATAGAGAAATATGAGCAGATAACTGACTCCATGGATTTAGAAATTGCCAAATATCTGAATCAAGTAAGCGAAGGACGATTGTCTGACGATTCCAAAATGCAGATACTCCAAATGCTACGCACAGTAAGCGAACTGGAAAGTATCGGTGATTCTTTCTTCAACATGGGGCGTACGCTCAACCGCAAAAGAGAATATACCACGGAAGACTTTACTGACAAGCAATATGAACATATCAACAATATGCTGACATTGGTAAAAAAGGCATTGGACGAGATGGTGAAAGTAGTGTCAAGAGAAGAAGGAATTCAGATTGACTATCACATTAGTTACAATATCGAGAACGAGATTAACAACTATCGTAATCAACTGAAAAATAAGAACATTGTTGATATTAACAATAATGTATATAGTTATCAGATAGGAACATTCTATATAGACTTCATATCTGAATGCGAAAAACTGGGCGATTATATACTGAATGTGATACAAAGCTCAAGTGGAGAAAAACTGAAGGTCTAAAATCGACGACATTTGGTCTGACATGTCAGAGAACTAGATTTTTGGCGATACGGTAATTCTGTCAAGGATAAAATGCTTACTTTTGTATTGCCATTAATGCAATACAATTATGACCAGTTCCAGAATTGAACGCACGTTGCTGGCAGTGAAGCCCTGTGCAGTACAAAGAGGCCTGATAGGCGAAGTGATTACCCGAATAGAAAGGAGGGGACTGAAAATCATTGCCATGAAAATGA
>JALERS010000114.1 GCA_022763905.1 Prevotellaceae bacterium
GCAAGAGACAGATGTAAGAGTGACTTCATCCTCTCTGTTGATATCTTCCGAGAAGCCAGAAGAGGTCTTTCCGACAAATATCTTCTCCGTTCTCAACGAGTGTCCCCCATTATCTACTGAGACAAAATTATTCAATACAATCCCCACTCAATTTCTACTAAGCCATTTTTATCCCCACTGATTTTCTACTGAGCCAAATTATAGTTTTTCCACTTGGGTTCCGTGAAGTTTTCTCTCTGTTGCCTTCCTGTCTCTGTGGATTCATCCGGAGCAACACAGTAGACTTGGGAGGATTCGAAAAAGATACTTATTTTTTCGATGAGATTCGGTGCCCTTATGAGAGCTCCTGTGATTCTTTGAGCCATCTATGCCAAGGGAAGGGAGTATGTTTTCCGATATACCCCAATTGGCACAATGAATTGATAGAGTTATTCAAAAACAATACCCAGTCAATTTCTACTGAGCCATCAAAATAATGCTTCAGCAGATACCATATCTTGATTGATAACCATCAATTAATCAATTTGTTTTCAAGAAGGAATGTACCTCTTCTGAATGTGACATAAACTTTGTCACGATAAATATCAATTCCTTCAGGCTCATCAAAATAGAAGGACATATCAATCAATTTTTCTACCTTCATAGAGAGCAAGTCAATGACGAGGAGTTTTCGGGAATCATCCCAGTTTTCACTCTTCTTGGTTCTCAACCCTGCCAAAACAAGCAGTTTTCCCTTGTATACCTCCTTGTCTTGAGTAACGTATATCATAGGGAAACGTTTTTGACGCAAAATATCATCCACTTGCAAGACTACTGTAGGAGAATCCAAAGGTGGAAGGGCAAACTCAAGAAGGACCACAGCTGTACCTGTGCGATCATTCCCAGGAGTTCCCTCTACATACGTATGGGCATAAAGCCTATCATTATCCGTGTCCACCACCCAGTCTCGGAATCCTCCTCCTGCAATAGAGTCGGGAATATCGGTTGTTATAGTTTGGACCATTCTTGCATCCCATGTAGCTGTGAGTCTGTCCCGTTTTACCATTTCCACAAACAAACGTCTGTGTCCATCCCATTCGGAAACGTAGATATAATCCTGACCTTTCCTCTTTCTGACATTGGCCACATTACAATGAGGTTGGAAGCTAGAAGAAGCCAGGTCAAAGCAGGTTGAGTCCTCTGTCAAAAACAGAGGATAGGCTATGGCGTGACCATCATTACTAAGGCAGACAAGGTGCTCATGACTGATGAATGAAGCCTGTTTACAAATGGGCATGAAAACAGGAACTAGACGAGCTTTTTCTACTGGAACATCATAAAGGTCTTTGTTTTTGACAGGTTGTCCCATCAACGGCTGAAGGAACAAACCAAATAGTACTAAACACCCCAAAAAGAAAAAATTTCTCATAGCAGATTGAACTATTGGATTTGTTCTGCAAAAATACATATTTCCCCCAAAAATCCATCTGTTTTTTTGGGGAATTTCCTCATTCTCAAAACGACATTTTCGAAAGAGATAAAAGAAAGCAAGAGACAAATAGTCAGAATGATATACAACCCTAAGAAAAAATTAAAATACACTGGAAATATATCATCAAAAACTTGTACGTTTTTGGAAAAAACGATAATTTTGCAGAATAATATGTATTGTTCATGATTAACTCATTCCAAACAAACGAATACAACAAATCAACTAAATAATTTACTAACAAAAAAAGCAGTTTACAATGAAAAAAAGAATTACTCATCTCATGTTGTTGGTAATAGCCATTATTACCAGTATGGGTGCATTTACTTCTTGTAAGGACTACGATGAAGACAATTACAATGATCTTCGTAATCAATTGCAGAATCAAAATGCAACTATCAATCAATTAATTAATTCACAGATTACTTTCTTAACAGGCGAAATCGGCAGATTGGAAGGTATCATCGGCAATATTAATAGTTGCACATGTAATCCTGCTGATGTTGACAACAAGATTTCTCAGGCTCTTGCTAATTATGCACAGCAGCATCCTGACATGACTACAGACCAGGTTAATACTCTTATTCAGCAGTACATCCAGCAGAATCCTGGCATGACCACTGACCAAGTAAACAGTCTTATTAGCCAGGCTCTTGCCATTTATGCACAACAGCATCCTGACATGACTGCAGACCAGGTTACTACTCTTATTCAGCAGTATATCCAGCAGAATCCCGGCATGTCAGATACAGATGTTAAGAACATTGTCAATACAGCCATCGAAACATCTTCTACCATCTCTGGACTGCAGAGTTCCATTACCTCAATCAACAACACTATCATTTTAGCCCAAAATGCTGTTAGCAATGACAGTGTACGCATCGACTCTTTGTCCCAGATTTGTAATTTGTTGAACACAGCTACTGCTGAGGCCAAAGGTATTGCCCAAGCAGCTATGAATAAAGCCAACTTGAATGATTCGGTTATCCAGACATTGAAGAGTAGTATCAACACTCTTGATTCTACCATCGTGGCTTGGACTCCACTTCTCAACCAAGTTGTTTCTGATGCTTCTTATGCCAAGATAAAGGCTGATGAAAACGCCGCTCGTATCAACAAATTGGACTCAGTTTATACAGAATTGAGCCAAAGCCTTGAGGATTACGCATCTAAAGAAGATGTAAACAGACTACGCAAATCATTTGACAGTTTGGCCACACAGGCAAAGAATTATGCTACTACCAGTCAATTGCAGATAGTTCAGGATTCCGCCAATGCCATGTATGCAAAAGCCGTTGCCTATGCAAGCCAAATTACCGAGCAAGCTGTATCTGACCTCACTGATACTCTTAACGTAAAACTGGGTGCTTTG
Source organism: Prevotellaceae bacterium (assembly GCA_022763905.1). Lineage (GTDB taxonomy): Bacteria > Bacteroidota > Bacteroidia > Bacteroidales > Bacteroidaceae > UBA6382. The sequence goes on from JALERS010000114.1 coordinate 2,841, forward strand.
AGCCAGGCTTTCAACACTGCCAGCCAAAATTTCTCCCAACAGCTCACTACACTTCAGAATGACCTTACCAATCTGACTAAAACTGTAGAGAACAATACTAAGGCCATCAACCAACTGACTGCAGTTGTCTACAATGTACTGAACAAGTACATCACCAGCATTATTGTCCAGGGAACAGTGAACCCCGTCTTTGGCCAGGTTGCCCTCCCCGTCAACATGCGTTCCAATATTGTTGTTGCTTACTATGGCGGCAATGAACATGTCACCTATTTCCCCACCGTATCAACCAGTGACTTGGTATACGAAGAATATGCATTGACCGACAAGGATGCCAAGATGTTGGGCTCTATCGTTGACAATGAAGCCAACAAATTGCCTGGTGGTTCCGTCTTCATCAGCGAAGAAGAAAACAATGCAGGTAAGATTTATCTGACCGTTAACCCCAATACTGTTGATTTCACTGGTACTACCTTCGAATTGGAAAACAGCATTGGTGAAGCATGCGGTATCAAACTGGGTACCCTTAGACCTTCTACCGACAAACTCACATTCGGATGGTCTCGCGCAGGTGTTTCTGAAAACAGCAAGAATGCATTCTATGAAGCACCGGCTTACCTTTCTGCAGAAAATATTGAGAAGGTAAAAGTTAACATTGATGAGGGTTTGAAGAGCTCTGTAAAGGATCTTTTGGCCAACCGCGGTCAGGGTGTAAACTTCAGCAAACTTGCTTCTGAAATCTACAATCAATTTGATGGTATCCTTGATGCCAACTGTGTAAAAGGCACATGGACAGACTCTTTGGGAACCCATAGTGTTTATTCACAATATGCTCTCGCTGCTACTGCAGTGAAACCCCTGTCATTCGCATTCCTGAAAGACAAGCAAGTGGGCAAACTCCCCACTATCTCCCCCATCTCTGAAATCGACTTCTCATTCGACAGTTTGAACATCAATCTCAAGGATCTCTCCTTCCACATCGACTCTATTAACGTGGATATTGAAATCAAGTTTGACAGCTTTACTGTTAACAACAATGGTGATTTGTTTGCTACTGTTGAAATTCCTTCTGAATTCGGACAAGACCCTTCAGATCCTAGCAAAATCATTGTAACAGCCACAAAGATTGACACCGTCAATTTGGATCAGGTTCAGGAATGGAGCGACAAACTCATTACCCAGATGAATACTACTATCCAGCAATGGGGAGTATCTCTGACACAAGAGGTAAAGGCTAATCTTGAAAGCCAAATGAACAAGATGATTACTCAGGTCAACGAACAGGTTAACAATATGATTAGCAGCATCAATGGCCAACTGAACTCATCTGTCAACGATGTATTTGACAAGGTATCTGGTATGGTTACCGGTAATTTGAATGACTATATCGCCAAGATGAACACGTATCTGGAGAAAGTCAATGCATTGACCAACAAGATTAACAACAAACTCAACAATATCAATTCTCTTCTCCAAGTATGTATGTTGTATGAGGATGCTAATGGCAATTTCCATCAGTTGAGTAATAGCAAGGCCATTCCTACAGTATTTGAAGGAACTGGAGCCATCACTTTGATGCCAACCTCTTACACAGGTGAACTCATTGCTCCTGCATTCAAGAAGTTTGTAGCCGTTACCAACGTCTTCAAGGGTGAAAAGAGTGCACAAGCTGGTGATGCACAATGTCGTGCTACTCTCACTAAGACCAACAAGAGTGAGTACATGAACAAAGTACTCGAAGGTGGTCGCTATGCTATTGCATTTGAACCTGCAAGAGCTGGTTACACTTACGAGATTGTTTATTCCGCACTGGACTACGCAGGCAAGATTTCCACACGTAAATTCTACGTTACTGTCAAGTAATGAAACTGTACTTGTCCGACATCCGGCTGACGATACTCTGTATAATTCTTCTGACTGTCAGCTCCTGCGGGGGCGGCAGTCGGGAGAACAGAGTTGACCCGCGATGGACTGGCAATACCATAGAGGAGGAACATGTTCCTGACAGTATGGTGAGAGTATGTCTTAATAACATGACAGATGATTCTCTTTATGTAACCCTATTACATACAAAAGAGAAGATGGCATACAGCTACCGTCTGGCCGATGACGGAGGTCAAATAAAAGGTAGCCTCACACCTGGGAATATCTACTCCATCCTGCCCAAAAGCCATGAGAACAGAATCGACTATGCTGTGAATCTAACAGAACTCTTTGGCAAATGGTACTATGATATGGACCAACACAGAGGCTTTGTAATTGGTTCCCAAGGTAGTCTTTCATCCATTAATCCTGAAGACTTCTGTTTCAAAAGATGGATGTTGCGAAATGGACAATGGCTTGTGTTCTACGTATACACACAACAGGTGGCTGACCGTCAATGCGAATTTGAGGTAGAAATAAGTGAAATCAAGCATTTATCCGCAGACGAACTTTCCTTTATGTTCAAAGGCAAATTACTCAAATGCCACCACTCACAGGAATTAATCAAGTACAGTCGAAAATAGGATATCGGAATATAGTCACATTAATCCAACACACTTAACGTATTTAATACTAAAACAGTCATGAAAAAGATAATGCTTTCATTATTGCTTGGCATAGGTTTCCTTTCTGCATCAGCTCAGAATGAAGGGAAAACAGTCAATGTATTCTGCCCCCACTGGTATGTACAGGCTCAAGGTGGTGCTCAATACTCTTTGGGAGAAGTGAGCTTTGGCCACTTGATTACACCTAATGCCCAAGTAGCTGTAGGCTATCAATTCAACAAGGTAGCAGGTGTTCGTCTGAATGTAAATGCATGGGAAAGCAAAGGCGGCTCCCGTGTTAAAGGTTACAACCATACATGGAAGTACAATTATGTAGCTCCCGCTTTAGATGCGACCTTCAACCTTTCCAACCTCTTCTGCGGATTCAATCCTAATCGTATTCTTAATGTAGGCGTTTTTGCTGGTATCGGTGCTAATATCGGTTTCAACAATGACGATGCCGCTATTGCTGAGGCAAACATCAGAGCTCATTACGCACAGCCCGCTTCCGAGACTCCTTATTTGGACTATCTCTGGGACGGAACTCATACACGTCTGATTGGACAAGCTGGTATCACTGTTGACTTCCGCATTAGCAAGGCAGTAAGCGTAGGACTGGAAGTGAATGCCAATACTATCAATGACCATTACAACTCCAAGAAGGCCGGCAACGCAGACTGGTACTTCAATGCTCTCGCTGGTGTCAAAGTAAATCTTGGAAAAACCCATACTGTCAAAACAGTTCCCTGCTGTCAAGCAGAACCCAAGATTGTTGAAAAAGTGGTAGAAAAAGTGGTAGAGAAAGTGGTAGAGAAGCCTGTAGAAAAGACTGTAGAAATCAAGAAAGCCGATCCATTGCGCCGTGACGTATTCTTCACCATCAAGTCTACCGAGGTTACTACTGCTGAAATGATTAAGGTACAAGAAATCGCAACTTATCTGAAAGAGAATCCCAATGCCAAGGTTACAATTACTGGTCATGCTGATAAGGGAACTGGTAATTCAAAGATTAACCACACTCTCTCTGTAAAGAGAGCTGACATTGTAGCCAAAGTTCTCCAAGAGAAATTCGGAATTTCTTCTGATCGTATCATAAAAGAAGCTAAAGGTGATACTGTTCAGCCTTACGATATCGAAGTGCTCAACCGCGTAAGTATTTGTATCGCTAAATAAACATTACCCTACCCCTCTAAAAGCAAACCTGTCTGTAGTATAATAAGCTGCAAGTACAGGTTTGCTTTTCTCCTTTACAAAAACATAAATCCATATTATGAAATTCAAACCTTTATATATAGTACTGCTGTCAGCATTGGTATTGGTATCAGGCCATGCTCAATACACAACTGACGGATATTACCGTGTCAGCAATTATGCTACAGGCAGGTATATCTATGTATATGACAATACAGGAAGCATTAACATATCTACCTCCAGTGCAGATATGGGTGCTATCCAATTATGGAAAGACATTAATCGCACTTATACTGATCCCGCCTCCATTCTGCACATCAAGAAGATACGCACCACCGAGAACGGAGTAGAGATGTTTGACATTACCAGTCAGGGAACAGGAATTCATGAAATTATTGGTTATTACATCAACATATACTATCTGTCATCTAGTAATACCTATCAAGTATATGCAGAAGGCAAATATCTGTGTGACAACGAGACATCCTCACGTGCATTAGGCTTTTTGGGCACAGAACGCAAGGGGGACTACAGAAAATGGATAATCACCCCTCTTAATCTAACAGACAATTATTTGGCCATTAATCCATCCATAAAAATAGGAGGATATAGCTATGCCCCTTATTATGTAGGATTTCCTTTCAAGATGGAAAACACAAGCGCAAAAGCTTACTACATAAGCAAAATTATCGGGAATGTAGCCATCAAGAAAGAAGTAACGGGCAATATTCCCGAGGAATGTCCTGTTTTCATTGAAACACCATCTGCGGCAATTACATCTAACAAAATCACTCCCCTGCTTGAATCTGTAAAAACCCCAAGTGACAATATACTCAAAGGAGTATATTTTAACAACGATGACCGTTTGCAGTCACCGGAAGCACGTAAAAAATATAATCCGTCTACTATGAGAGTGCTAGGAGTTACCAGTGAAGGGAAATTAGGATTTGTCACAGCATCAATTGAATGGTTACCAGCCAATCAAAGCTATCTACCTGTATCTTCCGATACTCCTGAGGAACTGACGGTTATGACAGAGGATGAATTCATTATCTCTCAACTTTCAGCCAAGGAAGTAGAGTCGGTTGCCACACGTGAATATTTTGATATTTATGGCAACAAAGTAACTCCTCAACACAAAGGTATCATCATTGAAAAATCAAAAGATGGTACCAGCAAAAAAATCTATAGGAAATAATCAAGATTTATCCCATCATACCCTTGTAAAGAAGGAGGTAATGCTGAGAATTGCAGTATTACCTCTTTTTTGATGTGTTGGGTTTATTATAGAATTACAGCCAATACAACTATCGCCGTCTTTTCTATAATGCACATCTGAGAAGAAAACAATCACAATCGAGACAGTTTTAGGAAGAATTATATAATTTTGCTTGAGTCATTATCATCAGCAACCCTCATTACCGACACAACACCTATTATGAAAATATATACATTCTTCATTGGTTTCATCGTGGCTGGTCTGGCTGTTTACAGTCAGAATCCAGTTGTCAATCATCCAGACATGACTGCGGGTGAATATTACCACTACATATATAGTCATCAAAAACAGACAGATCCTCCTCGTGGATTCAAACCTTTCTACATCAGTCATTACGGAAGGCATGGTTCTAGATATCATACTAATTCCTATTATATGGACGAGGCTTTGAAACCACTTCTAAAAGCAGATACTCTTCATATTCTCACAGATAGCGGAGCCCAACTGCTAAAAGACCTTCAGCAATTGACATCAAAGCATGAAGGTCACTATGGAATGTTGACCGAACTAGGCATCAACGAGCAAAAAGCAATAGCTCATAGAATTATTGAAAGATTTCCTGAACTGGGAGAAAGTAGTAATGGCAGAAATAAGGTTATTGCTCAAAGTAGTCTCCTTCCTCGCTGTCTTGCCAGTATGACTCATTTTCTAACTACTTTCCAGAGCGGTAGACAACTCAATATCAAGGCTTATTGCAGTGATAGTATTCAGCAATATATTGCACCATCAGTAAATCTCAAACAGATGTTTGCCCTCGAAAAAAGAATGGAAGACAGCATGAGAAAAAGATACTGCCCTCCCGAAAACTTCTTCAAAAGGATATTCTCTGACCCTATTACAGCACGCCATCTGATGGATTCGCCTTACCAATGGATGAAGATGATTATTAATGCAGGCTCAATTTGTTTTAATATGGAAGGTGTCCCCAATCTGTTCAAACATTTTACAATAGAAGAACTGAAAGGAGCCTGGACCGTCCGTAATGCCAGAGAGTACTTTGCATTTGGCAATAGCAGAGACTATCCTACATCTACACACGACATGGCTATAGGATTGTTAGGAGATTTTATCCGAAGATGCGATATTGCTTTAGTAAAAGGTTCTGATATGGTAGCCGACTTCCGCTTTGGACACGACTCCGTTGTATTGCCTTTCGCTTCATATATAGGATTGGAAGGATTCAATGGTGGACATTATGCATGCCAAGTAGACTCTATTTTCAATTGTACGGAGAGTGTATGCATGGCAACCAATATCCAATTTGTCTTTTACAGGAACAAAAAAGGAAACACACTTGTAAAATGTCTCTATAACGAGAGGGAAAGACAATTTCCTGCACTTCAAGCTATCAATAGATATTATTATTCTTGGGAGGCCCTCAGGTCATACCTTCTTCAACTTCTCTGATAGATATCCTCTTCTACGAATAGTAAAAACGGAGCAGACTGTTACAGAAAAAACGGCCATGCTGTTACAGTTCTGATGCGGCAAAAAAAGCTTGATAATCAATATGAGCAAAATGCGAGGTTTAATTGATTTTCGGCATTTCGTTCAGCTTGAGTGGTGTAACAGCATACTCCGATTTTTCCACTCAAAAGGCAAACTAGGCTCAATTAGTCTTCATGAATGTGTCAGAACTTGCTTGTTATTCGATTGTCTTAACTGCTGTTCCATCCTTATACCTTTTAATACGTATGCCTTTATATCCTTGCGGTACAGCTGTTCCTTCAGGTGTATAGCTGTGTTGGAGAGAAGAGGAAGCAGATGGTACAGGTTTATCCACTTTTGAGGGAATGGAGAAATCCAAATCAACAAGAATTGGACGATGGTCAGATGGATAATAAAAATTACTGACACCGCTGAAAGTAGGACATGTCCATTCATCTTTAAGTACCCATACCCTCTTCAGATAAGGCATCAATGCAGGAGACAAGAAGAAATAGTCAATTCGCCTACTACCATGCGTTGTGGAAAGGAAAGAATTGGGATAAGCATGACTAACAAGGTCAACCATATTCGTTTTGTCTGTAACTACATCCATACACTGAAAACGGGCATCATTGTCAGCATACTTATAATAGGTATTATCTCTACGACAAATAGCATTAAAGTCACCCATCATCAACCAATCGGGTTGTGAGCGATACTCCGGATCCAAACAGGTACAATCAAGAATGTAATTCATCTCAAATACTCTGTATGCCTCACCTTCAAAAGCTGCAGAACTTGCCGGTTGTTCATCTGCAGAAAGGCCTGGAGCATAACTAAAAGGATAATTATGCAGAGTAATAAAATGCAAATCATGCCCCTCTACAGAAATCTTCTGAATGGAAGCTCCGTGCCAGATAGGACGGGAGGTATTTCCTGTTGACGTAATTTTTTTCTTTGTAGTTATCGGATAGCGAGAAGTCACTTGCTGGGGGAAATTATCGCGACGACCACTTTGGGCAACATAATTATGGCCATAACGTGCTGCCAGTATCTTCCATCCTTCCTGACTATCATAACTACCATAATTATTAGGAAGGAAACGTTGGGAATGAGACAAGGAAGACAATCCGTTATTGGAATAGTTAGAACAAGATTCACACCACACACAGACATCAGGATTGAGTTTCTTGATCCATTTCACAAAATTGGTATAATCATTTGCCTGATCACCCCACATTCCGTTCTGGATATTCCAGTACAGTATTCTCAACTGACCTTTTTCACACACACCTCGGTCATCAATACGAATATTGTCTACATACATCGCATGATTTCCAGAAGCAGTAGTAGCTCCTTCAATGACAAGAGACATCCCATTGGTAGCATTCTCCACCTCCAACGTTACTTTTTGCCAATATTTAGGGTCTTGCGCGTTAGATACAATCTTAAAAGCATTCCGATTGATTACTACTGTAGAAGTTGCCACTTGATAGGATTGGGAATAAAGAGTGCTATCCAGTGGTATTCCATTAATGAGCACTTTACGAACAAAACCACCATTTACCAATTGGACAGCAACATTATCATTGAAAGTAGCAGGGAAAGCTATATCAAAGGAGACACCTACATTGCGTAGTCCATCTATTCCGTTTATAGCACTTGTCTGCATAATGCCACGATAGGTGGAACCTGTACCTATCCCCAAATAACCAGAAAACTCCTGGCATCTAAACAGATGAATCCAATCCCATACACAGCGGCTCCTATAATAACTCTCTTGCATCGTATGAGACGTTGCAACCACTTTGCCATTGACATCAGCCCAAGTATTTGACTGAAGGAATCCAGTACCTGGGATATTGGAATCCACCGTTGTCAGCGCTTCCTCATAACCAGTCAATTGAGTATTGGCTGTTGTTCCCGGATTGGCTAATGATGGTGAATAGCCATACCCGATACTTCCTGCTGCAGGATTACCTCCCCAGACGAAATTATCAAAACCTTCAAAATATATCAAACTATCTTCTGAATGATAGTCCTTTTCTATCTTGATGACTTCTCCTGGAGACCATGTAGAAGCATTTGTATGGAAGGACATCATTTTATGATTGCTATCACATATGCGTACCAAAAGTCCATCTTCACATGCTCCTGACAATATAGGAATCAGAAAACGAACTCCCTGGTAAGTAAGTGTGGCTCCTAATCCAGCTGTACAATTCAAGTTGACTTGGGAAACAGACTTTTTGGTATTGGCAGTATACCGACCTGTATCATAAGAAAAAGTGCAGATACCGGCAAGAGGCTGATTGTCGGGATGCTCAATACGGATGGAAGAGAGGGTTACCGCTGTACTTCCTTTCAGAGTAATATCCAATAAAGAAAAACCATCCTTCAACTCCAGACACTGTCGTCCTTCTCCTTGTACCATGCCATACATTGGTAAGATACAGGTTTTCTCTATAGTTGTATTCAGAAACTGAGAATAAGGGATTTTATTCAATAATAGGCCCCCGCTGGTAAAATAGGTTCCTGATTTAGCAAAAAACAAAATAGCCTTGTAGACCTTGTCGGTTGCAACAGGAGCAATAATATAATAACCGTCAGCATCCTTGCGTATATTACAGGTATAACCATTCACTTTGACAAATGAATTGGAAGTACAACTGTCAAGCACATACCCCATAGCCATACGGGCAGGAGATTGATTGATTGACAAATCCAATCGCACGGAATCATCCCCCACTTGAGAGAACACCGATATGGGAATGAACACTGATATGACGATTAAGAAAGATATGACAGATGATTTCATTAATTTAAATAGGTATAGACTGCTGCCAATAATAACCAGAAAAAAGAAATTCAATAATTATAGGGAGTCCCAATAAAAGCAACTTGTTCAAAGTCTTTCCAATTGTGCTCAATAATCCAATTGATATATGTCATAAACATCCATGCCGTATATTCGTACCCCATAGCATTGAGATGATTGCCCAGATAGTATTTCTCACGCATCATACTACCTTTGGCATAAGAAGGTCCGTATTTCTCAAGATCTATGATATAGGTATTACTGAAAATATCGGCCATTGCCCGGATGACATCATTATATTCTGTCTTCTTGGGCATAGTTACCAAGAAGAAACGGGAATCGGGAGCAATCGTACGGATGCGTTGGATAATACCGGCATAATTGCCGGCAAAAGTATCTGCATTCTTTCTGAAGTCTTCCTTGCAGATATCTTTTTGGACATCACCACAGGGATGAGATTTGGGATTGTTGGAATCATTGACGCCAAGGGCCATAATGTACGCCTGTTTGGGATCAAGTTTGGCATCAATGTTGTTATTTTTGTTATACGGTTTATCCCAGAAATGGGATATCCATCCCCTTGCTGTCTCTCCCCCTTGGGAATAATTGTCACCTTTAGTTCCTGTATGTGCACATATACGCTGTCCCCATGAATAATCATACATGTCATGGTAACCCTTGGAACCATCAGGTTTATGATACTCATGCTCCCCGCTACAGAGGGAGTCACCTATAAATCCCCATTTGTGGAAGATACTGCAGAAACCAGGATTACTACTGATATGGGCCAATGGATGGGCAGGAGAGATTTCTGTTTCATTACCTTGCGAAAAAAGCGGTAGCAGGCAGAAAGCAGTTGCTGATATCAAAATTTTTTTTATCATATGGAAAACAAATTAGTTCAGTCAATGTGGTTGACAAATGATTTCAATGCTTCAAGTCTTGCCTCAGTAGCCTGAACACCCATCTGCCAGGCAGCTTTCATCTTATCGGCATTCTGTTCAATGCGCCCTATATTGAGAGGACTATCAGGGCGAATAACCAACAAATTACCCTTTCTTTCCTCTTCTTCTATATAAGATATCTGCGCATTGTACATCTCGTGACGATTTGCCATCAACGAAGCAACGTGTGGATATTTCCTCATCAGCCATCTGAAAAGAAATGTAGCACGAAACGGCTTTTTCCTATAGCCATATGGTTGTGTAAGGACCACTACTACAGCATCCAACCCCTGACGCTCTGCAAAGGCTACAGGAATACTGTCAGCTAATCCTCCATCCAGCAAAGGCATGCCGTCTATTATGACAGGGCGGGCAAACAAAGGCATAGAACCAGATGCCCTGAGCCACTCCATGTCAACTCTGTCAGCGGTATTCAATTGATGATAAACAGGTTGTCCTTTTGATATATCCGTACATACCACATAGAAGGACATCGGATTGCTTCGGAAGGTATCATAATCAAACCTGTCCAGTTCTTCGGGCAATGTATGATAAGAAAACTCTGCATTGACATAATCACCGGTACGTATGAGAGACTTCCATCCCATATAGCGTTCATCATCCTTAAAACGTAAATTATAGCGCAATCCTCTTCCTTTTTGCAATGACTTGTAATTACAGCCAAAAAGTGCGCCCGCTGATACGCCGACAGTCATGTCAAAAGCAAGGTCATTCTCCATCAGGACATCCAAGACACCGCAAGTAAAACAGCATCTTAATCCACCTCCTTCAAGAACCAACCCTTTTCTGTTTCCATTCTCTGACGTCATTTTATATACTAACTGACATTTTCTATCCAAAGTTAGAGACATTATTCATTATAGCCAAAAGATTATGAAACATTTTTTATCCTACCATATGTGTCATAATGCACGTTCCTGTATGTTTCATTATTATATCTGTAAAAACCTAGAGAACTATTGATAATTATTTTCAGCAAGCATATGAGAGTAGTAATAAAAAATAACTATCTTTGTCTTTTGAAATGAGAGACATTACTCAACCCATATTCATTGCCGGCCCCTGCGTGATTGAATCACAGGAGATATTGGAAATCGTGGCCGAAGAACTGGTACGCATAAACAAAGCCTATCAAGTTGATATCATATTCAAATCATCGTTTGACAAAGCTAATCGCACAAGTATCCACTCTTATCGTGGTCCTGGTATGGAAAAAGGACTTCAGATGCTTGATGACATCAAACGTAAATATGATTTGAAGATTCTTACGGATATCCATGAAAGCAATCAAGCCACTCCTGTTGCAGAGGTGGCAGACATCCTTCAAATTCCCGCTTTCCTTTGTAGACAGACAGACTTGTTACTGGCAGCAGCCCATACAGGAAAAATTGTCAATATCAAGAAAGCCCAGTTCCTTTCGGGAGCTGATATGAGATATCCCTATGAAAAGTCAGTTGAGGCTGGAGCTAAGGAAACATGGTTGACAGAACGTGGAAACTGCATGGGATACAATAATCTGGTAGTTGATTTCAGAAATATCCCCACCATGAAAAGCATTGCACCTAGATGTATCATGGACTGCACACATAGTGTACAACGACCTGGCGGCAATGGCATATCTACCGGAGGTGACCGTGAATATGTTCCAATGATGGCTCAGGCTGCCAAGGCATTTGGTGCTAATGGTTATTTCTTTGAAGTTCATCCCCGACCTGAAGAAGCCAAAAGTGATGGTCCCAACATGTTGTATCTTGAAGACCTGGAAAAGGTCATTGCTTCATTATTATGAACAATTGGAAAAATATAGCAATCAAATGCCTTGAAGACGAGGCAAATTCCATATCCCGACTCATCCCCAACATAGATAACGGATTCCAGAAAGCCGTCGAACTTATTTTGGAATGCCATGGCAAAGTAGTTATTACTGGAGTAGGCAAAAGCGGACATATCGGAGCCAAAATCGCTGCTACACTAAGTAGCACTGGTACTCCCAGCTTTTATGTAAGTCCCTTAGATATGTACCATGGAGATTTGGGGGTAGTGTCTGAAGGAGATATTGTAATTGGTATCTCATATAGTGGACAGACTGATGAGTTGCTTAAAATTGTGCCTTCACTCACAGAGCGCAATATTCCCATCATCGGTATCAGCGGTTTCAGAGATTCTATTCTTGCCAAGAATAGCAATGCCCATATATGTATCCATGTGGAAGAGGAAGCTCGTCCTTTAAGACTGGCTCCCACTTGTTCCTCTACTGCGACACTGGCCATGGGAGACGCCTTAGCATGTTGTTTGATGGAAGCAAGAGGATTCAAGGAAAATGACTTTGCCAAATTTCATCCTGGCGGAATGCTTGGCAAGAGACTTCTCACCAAAGCAAGTGATGTGATGAGAAAGGATAATCTACCAGTTACTGCCCCCGACACCTTACTAGGTGAAGCTGTTACTTTGGTCAGCCAAGGAAGACTGGGTGTATGTGTAGCCGTTAAAAACGAAAAGGTAGTAGGACTGATTACTGATGGAGATATTCGCAGAGCCATTGAGAAATCCAAGAATAAATTCTTTGACCTGCGTGTAGCTGACATCATGACCCCATCTCCCAAAACCGTATCTCCCGACACTCGCATCGCAGAAGTTGACCACATCCTTAATGATAATAACATCCATTGTGTTCTTGTAATTGACAGCAGCAAGCACTTGATGGGCATTGTTGATTCTTTCCGTACCATCCTTTGATAACAGTTGCGCAAGAATCAGTTTAGGATTATGAACACATCCTTCCTCAATTATTCCTGCATTTTGCTACTCATGGGCATCATCATGTTCTGTAGTGGATGTGTATCTCATTCTACCACTTCTACAGCGTCCTGGCAAAAAGAGTTGAATGAAGAACACATCGAATGTAGTGATAACAATAGCATCGTGTTCTTTAAAAACGGCAAGGAAAAATTCGATGATTTATTGCCAGCTGTCAGACAAGCCAAGAGTTCCATTCATATGGAATACTTCAACTTCCGCAATGACAGCATTGCTAACCATCTATTTGATTTGCTAATACAGAAACAGAAAGAAGGCGTAGAAGTAAGACTTCTATTTGATGCTTTCGGAAACGACTCCAACAACAAACCTATCAAAAAAAAGAAACTAAAGGAATTAACAGAACGTGGACTCAATATCCGTGAATATCGTCCTTTGCGGTTTCCATGGTTTACATATGCATTTGGTAGAGATCATAGGAAGATTGTAGTCATTGATGGTAAAACAGCTTATTCCGGAGGAATGAACATCGCTGACTACTATATCAACGGGAAGCCCGAATTCGGAGAATGGCGAGATATCCATTTCCGTATTGAAGGAGATGCTGTTGCTGATTACCAAAAGATATTTTTAAACATATGGAACAAGACCACCCATGAGAACATTCATGGCAGCCAATACTACCCAGGACTTTCTCTTTCTGAGAATGCGTTGCAGGGACTCAAACAAGACACTACAAAATCCTCAGGGAAGAAACGCATTATGGTCATAAATCGAGAACCCAACAAGTCTCCTCGACTGATGAGAAAAACCTTCGTCCACCTGATTGACAGTGCAACAGATAGTATACATATTATCAACCCCTATTTTACACTTCGCCGACCTGTCAGAAAAGCATTGGAAAGAGCACTGAAACGAGGAGTTCATATAGAAATTATGGTGTCAGAAAAATGCGATATCCCCATCACGCCAAGAGTAGTAGACTATAACGTAAGGCATCTTAACAAGAAAGGCGCAAATGTTTATTATTTCCAAGGAGGATTCCACCACAGCAAAATCATGATGATTGATGGAAAGACCTCTTTTGTAGGTTCTGCCAATCTAGATAGCCGTAGTCTATACTGGGACTTTGAAGTTAATGCATTGATTGAAGATTCCTGTAGCACGCAGGAACTGATGAAGATCTTTACAACTGACAAAAACGAGAGATGTGTACCTTTAACTGACGAATACTGGAAAACACATCTGAAGAAAAAACGTTTTTGGGGATGGTTGTTCCATTTTCTCCAGCCATTCATCTGAGAAAACCGACACCCCTTATTGATCTAATTGATATCTTAGAAATATCAGTTGTTCTCATTTTCAACATACTTAAGGTACTGATTTTTCTAAAAAACCCAAAAATCAACCTACAACTATTCATCTTGTCATTAAATCCCATTGATTTATACTACTTTTGCAATATAAATCAATCTCATACTATCCACATTTCATATGAACAGAATACGTATTCTAGTATGCCTCGTAATGGCATCTCCTTTCTTGGTACAAGCCCAAAAACAATGGACTCTCCAAGAATGTCTTGATTATGCCATGGCCAACAATATCACACTACAGCAGAATCGAATTTCTTCCCAGCAAAGAAATGCTGAAGTGGAAGCTGGAAAGGCAGCATTATGGCCGTCACTCTCATTCAGTACCAATCACAACGTCTCCTACCGTCCTTTCAGTGAGTCAACCATCAATCTCACCAATGGTTCTATGTCAACCACGTCATCAGAAACCAACTATACAGGCAACTACGGCATCAATGCTAACTGGACCGTATGGAACGGAGGACGCAACAGATACAACATACAGGCCAGTGAAATGAACAAGCAACTAGCTGACTTGCAAACAGAAGAAACAGCCAATAGCATCCAAGAACAGATTGCCCAACTTTATATTCAGATTCTCTACGTTACCGAAGCTGTAAAAGTAGACAGTGAAATGGTAAAACTTTCCACCCTTCAGCGTGACAGGGGACTTGAAATGCTCAAAGTGGGTTCTATGGCCAAAGTGGATGTCGCCCAACTAGAAGCACAAGTAACACAAGATAAGTATTCACTGGTCAATATGCAGTCACAACTTGCCAACTATAAACTGCAACTCAAACAACTGTTGGAAATACTCGGTCCTACAGAATTTGAGATAGCCATCCCTGCTCTGACAGACCAACAGGTATTGACGTTGATTCCTGACAGACAGGCTGTATATCAACAGGCCCTAGAAACAAGACCGGAAATCCAAAGCAGCAAACTGAATATTGATGCTGCCAAACTGGAAATCAAGAATGCCAAAGCTGCTGCCCTGCCTACACTGAGCATGTCAGCCAACATGGCAAGCAATCATGCCAGCGGTATCAACACCCATTTTGATAGACAGATGAAAAAGAATTGGTCCAACTCTCTGAGTCTGTCATTGTCAGTTCCTATATTTGACCAAAAACAGACCAAGACCAATGTAACGAAGGCCAAACTTGCCACTAGAAATTCAGAACTGCAACTTCAGGATACAGAAAAGAAATTATATAGCAATATTGAAAATTTCTGGTTGCAAGCCACAACATCCCAGCAGCAATTCATTGCAGCCAAGAGTAATGTTGAAAACATGACCCAAAGCTACGAACTGGTCAGTGAACAATTCCGTCTGGGACTCAAAAACATCGTTGAACTGACTACTGGGAAAAACAACCTTTTATCCGCCAAACAGCAGATGTTGCAAAGCAAATACATGGCACTCTTTAACATGGCCATGCTCAGATTCTATAGCGGAGAAAAAATTAAATTGTAATCTATAAGACACAGTCATATGAACAAGAAATTTTTACAGATGGCAATATGCATTTCCACTGCCATGTTGTTATGTACAGGATGCAACAAGAAGTCGACAGTGAACTATATATCCACAACTGTTGAGAAGACAGACATCAGAACATCCATTACCGCTACCGGTACTATCGAACCTGTCACCAAGGTGGACGTAGGAACACAGGTAAGCGGTATCATCGACAAGATTTATGTAGACTACAACTCCGAAGTCAAAAAAGGACAGGTTATCGCCGAACTGGACAAGACTAACCTTACCAGTGAATATACCAGTGCCCTTTCCAACCTTTCCAATGCACAGAGCAACTTAAGATACCAGAAGTCCAACTACGAACGTTACAAGACCCTCTATGACAAGGGACTTGTCAGTGCCAATGACTTTGAAAGTGCACGTCTTTCCTACCAACAGGCTCAGGCTACCGAGCGTGTTCAACAACAGAATGTTTCAAAAGCACGTACTAACTTGGGATATGCCACTATTACAGCACCTATTGATGGTGTAGTACTGAGCAAGGCAGTAGAAGAAGGACAAACCGTAGCTGCAAGTTTCAACACCCCTACCCTTTTCACCATTGCACAAGACCTGACCGACATGCGTGTTATTGCTGATGTAGATGAAGCAGATATAGGTGGTGTCGTTCAAGGACAACGCGTATCATTCACTGTAGATGCTTATCCTGATGACGTATTCGAAGGTTCTGTCACCCAAGTACGACAAGAAGCCACAACTGAAAGCAATGTCGTGACCTATGAGGTAGTCATCTCAGCTCCCAACAAAGACCTTAAACTGAAGCCTGGACTCACTGCCAATGTAACCATTTATACATTGGAGAAAAACAATGTATTGGCAATCTCATCCAAGGCTCTTCGATTTACTCCCAGCGACAAACTACTGGAAAACAACCAAAGCATACAGGACTGTAAGGCAAAAGATAAGGTATGGAAGAAAGAAGGAGATGTCTTCAAGGCGTATCCTATCCAAACAGGTATCACCAATGGCACTCTCACTGAAATCGTATCAGGTCTGAAAGAAGGCGACCGCATATTAACGGAAATATCTGCTACTGCAGATAACGATGCCCAAGAAGAGCAAGAGAAAAATCCATTTATGATGAGACCACGCCGCAACAACAAGCAAACAGGAGGCAACAAATCCAAATAATTTCTGTATGACAATGGAAAACTCTCCCAAAAAAGTTGTCATAGAATTGGACAATGTGAAGAGAAACTTCATTGTCGGTTCTGAGACAGTGCATGCGTTACGAGGCATCTCTTTCAAAATTTATGAAGGTGAGTTCGTTACTATCATGGGTACCTCTGGCTCTGGCAAATCCACTCTGCTTAACCAATTAGGATGTCTAGATACACCTACTAGCGGAGAATACTATCTTGACGGAATCTCCGTCAGGACAATGAGCAAGAACCAACGGGCCAAACTCAGAAACAAAAAGATTGGATTTGTCTTCCAAAACTACAATCTGCTGGCCAAAACTACCAGTGTTGAAAATGTAGAACTTCCTCTCATGTACAATTCCCAGTACTCCGCACAAGAACGCAGAGAAGCTGCCATCAATGCTCTTAAAGCTGTAGGATTAGGAGACAGGCTTTACCATAAATCCAATCAAATGTCAGGAGGACAAATGCAACGCGTCGCCATTGCACGTGCATTAGTCAACGACCCAGCTGTAATACTGGCAGATGAAGCTACAGGTAATCTGGACACCCGTACTTCTTTTGAAATGTTGGTACTCTTCCAGAAACTTCATCAAGAAGGACGCACCATCATCTTTGTTACTCACAATCCTGACATTGCCCAGTATAGTAGCAGAAACATTATGCTGCGAGATGGACTCATCCGTAGTGACGAAATCAACAATAATATACTTTCAGCCCAGGAGGCTTTGGATAAGATTCCACTGCCAACAGACGAATAAAATGCTGATACACTATCCAAAGAAAACAACCATATGAATCTATTTAACTTGATGAAGATTGCCCTGAGAGCAATTTGGAGCAACAAATTCCGTTCCTTTTTGTCCATGTTGGGTATCATCATAGGCGTTGCTGCCGTAATTATCATGATGTCAATAGGACAAGGTTCTAAAGAAAGTGTACGAAAAAACATCTCCAAGATGGGAACCAATCTCATCATGGTGAGGCCCGGTGCTGATCGACGAGGAGGTGTTAGGCAAGACCCCAGTGCTATGCAGACACTGAAGGTTGAAGACTATGAGAAAATCCTTGCCCAAAAAAGCTATATCTCCCATGTTTCTCCAGAAGTGACTGCTTCTGGACAAGCCATCAACGGTTCGAAGAATACTACTTGTTCCATGTATGGTGAAACACCTTCCTATTTGGATATCAAACAGTGGGTAATAGAAGATGGTGAATGCTTCTCAGAAGAAGACGTTCGCCACAGTGCCAAAGTATGTCTGGTAGGAAAGACCATTGTCAAAGAACTCTTTGGAGAAAATGTTGACCCTATTGGAAAGAATATACGTTTCAAATCTATTCCTTTCCGGATTGTGGGAGTTCTCAAAGCCAAAGGCTACAACTCTTGGGGAATGGACCAAGACAACGTCATCATTGCTCCCTACACTTCGGTCATGAAACGTGTATTGGCTCAAACCTACCTGAGTAGTATCAACTGCTCGGCACTGAAAGAGGAAATGACCGACAATGCCATAGAAGAAGTGACACAGATTCTAAGGACCAACCATAAGATTGCTTCAGGTGCAGAGGATGATTTCACCATACGTTCACAAGAAGAAATGATGAGTACTATGAGTTCTACCATGGACACCATCACCATCATTCTTGTAGTAGCCGCAGCTTTTTCACTGCTCGTAGCAGGCATCGGTATCATGAACATCATGCTTGTTTCCGTTACGGAACGTACTAAAGAAATAGGTCTACGTATGTCAGTTGGAGCACGAGGATTGGATATTTCCAACCAATTCTTGTTGGAGTCTATTCTTATCAGTATGACAGGAGGATTACTGGGACTATTAGTGGGGTATCTGGGCACTTTGTTATGCTCTTTCTTCCATCTTCCCACGTCAATTCCATTGTGGAGCATACTAGTAAGCTTCGCAGTGTGCACCATTATTGGTGTCCTTTTCGGATATTTTCCAGCGAAAAAAGCTGCCAATATGGATCCCATCGAAGCTATCAGATATGAATAGCAACTTAAAATTCATTTATCCGTCAGTCTAGCTTCACTCCATCCCCTTTATCACCATCATGACCTGCAATTCCATAGGATTGCAGGTCATGATGGTATTAGATAGCAAAACAAAAGGAGATATCAAGATACGGATGTACTTGATTCTGTAGAAAATAAATGGAGCAGAAATTTATAAATATGGTGGTCTGCTTTTATCAATTCTTTATAAGGGTACAAGTCGAGGAAGAGGTCCATTATGCAAAAGAACCTGCACCTATACAAAACAAATTGACTTGGTTGCCCATGTTTTCACAGTGCAAAGTTGATTTAAGTCAATTCTTTTACCCTAAAAACTGTGCAACTTTTTAAGAGCCTCTCAACAACTAGTCTTTTGTGATTATATCCAGTACCCTTTTCAGTACCAGCTAACTGATACTCCAGTACCAGTTAGCTGGTACTGGAGTATCTTATAACTAGTACTGCCTTAGATACTAATTGACTTTGTTAAGGCAATGTAGTTTAACGGAAAAGGTTGACTACTTTGAGTCTTATTTGTAAAGTCAGTTGACTGGGTTAATAATTAGTTTTACTATTGGTTGACTAGTTTTCTCTTAGTCATGATACCAGTTGACTTCATTTGTTTTTAGTTGTA
>JALERS010000143.1 GCA_022763905.1 Prevotellaceae bacterium
CGCCGCCAATGATGATGATTCTCATGTGCTGGTTTGTTTTTTAGGGTTAGTGATTTTGATTTTACCTAGCCACCTGATGCCCTCCATCAAGAGTGCTGACTGTCCGTTTTCCGTGATTTTCCCACTTCCAAAGCGTGTCCAGCATTTGCTGTCTCAGGGCAGTGAATATATTTGTAGATTCAAAAATACTGATTTTCGCTGATTTATCCAAATATTCCAGCCACTTTTAGCACCAAAACATTATTTTTTTGTAGGGAAGATATTGCACGAAAACACGATTTTTTATGGTTGATGGGGTAGAGTAGTTCATAGTGCGTAGTTCATACTTCATAGTTGAGAGGTTATCGAAGGGTAAGAGTAGTTGAATGTTTAAAGTTCATGGCTGCTTAATCGTGGATGAGAACAATAACCCAATTCCTTCAGCGTTATTATGGTTTGAGCGACCATCAAATCCAGTACCTTCAATCAATTTGTACCGGACAGCTATACTAGCGGATAGCCCCGTTCAGCGATTGTTGCACGGAAAAGACAGTTAGTTGTCTTTTCCCACAAATGATGGCTATGAGGAAACATCCTTATTATGAAGCTGGAAATATAATTGTCTTTCCTGTTACATAGATAGAATGTACCCTTTCGGTTATGAGAAGGTGAATCTTTCTATAAATTGATCATTAAGCTAAATAAATATCTTATAGACAAGCAAATAGGAAAGGATGACATATCACATTGAACTGTTTCTATTATGATCAGAATGCTGATATATATCGGGGATTGTCACTGCCCAACCATCTGGTTAAACTTTTGGATGAGTGTTTATTGAGATGATTATCGAATAGCCGATGTAGGAAATTGTAGAAATACCCAAATCGCAAGCAAATAGCCAATAGGGTCATTCAATAGCGTTTTATTTGAAATTTTCGTACAGATATATCACTGATTTACCATCCCCAATAGATGATGATATTTGTCGAACAGCCATTAGGATTAAATAGAGAGATGCTTTCTCACATTCATAATCAATAAGAACAAGGTAATAAAGCTATTTACTGGACATCAATAAAAATAATAGGAAGTATACACTAGGTACACCTCCTATATTGTATCAAAAGAAATATAAAATTATTTCTTTGCTTCAGCGATAGAAGCCTTACGGAATTCTTTACCTAATTTTTCCAAAGTCAAAGTAGCCTTACGAGCGCGAGCGGCAGCTGCTTTGTTACCTTCCTTTGCCAAATCAGCTTTCAGTGCATCAAGCACCTCAACCATTTTTTCAACTAATTCTTTCATAATGCAAGAGTTTTAATGTTAAACAGATATAGATAAAAAATATACAATTGCGTTATAGTAATAACATTGCCAAAGTTATAATAATTATTCTAAACTACAAATAACAACCAATTATTTTTATGCGAAAACTCTTTTTTTGTCCAAGTATTTACTCTTTTAATCTCCATTTTAAGGCTTGTAAGGATGAAAAACTACGTCTAGTCCATCATATGCAGCTCTCAACGGAATGGGTAGTACTGCATTTAGTTCATCCTGTGATAAGCGGTCATGAAGGCTATTGGACATATGTGTGAGATAAGCTGGTTGACCTGCAGGTGGAAGGTAGCGTCCTGTTTCAGTAAGCATATTGACGATACGTGATACCGTCAAGGCACTGGAATGATTGAATATTCTGAAATCCTCGTCATGATGAATGCCCATGGTGGCCTCCATTACAAAGGCTGTTATAGGACGTCCTGGTTTCAGATGACTATCAATACCTGCCAGTCTGCTAGCCTTTCCCATTAGTCCACCAGTATCGGTAGCATAGAGAAGGCGTACACCCAAATGGTTAACATCCGAACCCTTCTCAAGCAAGTAGATGAGCGCTTGCTCATCTATGTTACTTGTTGCATGATTAGCAGGCAAAGGAGTTACTCTTATATCATGTATTTCTACTGATTGCCCTATTTTTAAAGGAATAATTTCAGGCATATCTTTAGATGTCTCTTCAGCTGCCTTGCGGAATATAAGTTCCGCTTTATCCTTCCATGTCTCCGATAGATATACTTTTTTAATGCCTTGCAGCAATGCTCTTTGGGGTTGGAAATGGTCTCCATGAGAATGAGTGTAGAAGATTTCGGTAGGATGGACATCCTTAGGAAGCATATCTTCAACACTAAGTGTAAAGTCAATGAAAAACTTATTATCCACTAGTACACTACTCATTCTTCTTCCTTTACTGCCAGGTTTCCAACCTGCAGCTCCTGTCCCAAGGAATCTAATCTTCAGGTCATCTGGACCTGCTGGTACATTTTCACAAGTTACGGGAGTAAAACCAGTTGCTGATACTGGTTGTGTAGCGACAGAATGGCTGAACAACTTTTCTGCATATGAAGCCAAAAAAGTAGCAACACCCATTTTAAGAAACAATCTTCTGTTCATATTATATGAAATTATCATCCATTTATTGCAAAGGTAATATATTTCGAGAATACATTTTCTTCATAGAGAAAAAAAAGAATAGCATCTGTCTGGCCTGTTTGACAACAAAATTAGGAACCGAAATACTTTTTATCTTTCCATCCCTATACCTATTGTTAGAAAAATCTCTATCTTTGTCAGCAATTATAAAATAACGTATTAAATATTAATTACCAATGAAGAAGTCAATATTTACTTTGATTATTATGCTCATTGCATTTTCCGGACATGCCCAAGGACTGATAACAGATAAAAATTCGGAAGTTGTCAAAGATGTACAATTGGAAACCGACTTTGTGGTATGTGGAGGCGGTCTCTCCGGAATATGTGCTGCGGTGTCTGCAGCTCGCCATGGTGCTAAAGTAATTCTTATTCAGGACCGTCCCGTATTGGGAGGCAATGCATCTAGCGAAATGAGAATGGGTATTGTCGGCGTGAAAAATGATGAAGCCCAGGAAACTGGTTTGCTGGAAGAAATCCAGTTGCGTAATTTCTATTACAATCCCTTGTTGCGTTATACCCTTTGGGATGATATCATGTACACCACTGTTGTCAAAGAGAAAAATATTAAACTCCTCTTGAACACCTCTGTACAGGATGTAGTTATGGACGGAGACAAAATAGCAGCAGTTAAGTGCTGGAATACCAATGCCTATACCCGTTATACCATTAAGGGTAAACTCTTTGCCGATTGTACAGGTGATGCCATTCTTCGCCTTTCAGGAGCACAATATCGTTGGGGACGTGAACTTGGTTCAGAGTTCAAGGAAAGTTATGTTACTGAAGGTGGTGATAGTAAGACCATGGGTAATTCCATCCTTCTACAACTAAGAAAGACCAAAGAAGACCATCCTTTTATTGCACCCGACTGGGCTTACCATTTCACCGATGATGACTTCAATTATGACAAGCCCAAGTCTACTATCCCTGGTGTCAAGTTCAATTACAAGAAACCCTTCCCACGCGATAACAACTACTGGTGGATAGAGTTTGGAGGAACCATCAATACCATCTTTGATGCCAATGACATACAATTTGAATTGAAGCGTATTGCCTATGGAGTATGGGAATACATGAAAAATCATCCCGATGGACGATGCAAGAATTACGACCTTGACTGGATAGGCTCACTTCCAGGTAAGAGAGAAAATGTAAGATATATTGGTCCACATATCCTAACACAGGACGATATTACTTCAGGAGGCAAATTCCCTGATGTAGTGGCATACGGAGGTTGGACTCTTGATAATCACGACCCGGAAGCATTTCATAAGAAAGGCCGTATTTCTGTTGAATATGTAGCTCCCAAATGTTATGGCATCCCCTTCGATTGCATGTATTCTATCAATGTGCCCAACTTGATGTTTGCAGGTAGAGACATTTCTGCTACTCATATGGCACTTTCCTCTACTCGCGTTATGGCCACTTGTGCCTTGATAGGTCAAGCTGTAGGAACTGCAGCCGCTATTGGATTGGAAAATAATATTCTCCCTGCAGATGTCAGGAAAGACTATATTAGTCTTTTACAGAGTAAACTGGAAGATGACGATGTTATGTTGCCCCATCGTTGGCGCACACCTTCCTCATTGACCATTTCGGCTAAGATGAGCGATTCTTTGCAAGTTTTGCGCAATGGTATTGATAGAAAATGGGATGGTGTAGACAATGGTATATGGGTAAAGCCCAACAGCGATGCCATCACATATACATGGAAGAAGCCAGTTAATCTCAATGGAGCTCGCATTATCTTCGATTCCAATCTGAAGGTCAAGAGTAAGCGTATGCCTAAGTTTGAAGCTCTTACCGAGCGTGTAAAGATGCCTGCCATGATGGCAAAATCTTTTAGAATTGAAGCCAGAGTTAACGGCCAATGGACAACCGTCTACGAAGATGCCAACAATTTCTTACGTTTACGTAA
>JALERS010000037.1 GCA_022763905.1 Prevotellaceae bacterium
CGATTCTTTTTAAAAGAAGCGACGATGCTAAGAGGAAGCAGTCAATATACTCTCAGATATCACTTAACTGCTATGCCGTGGGAGGTAGTAATACGGGACCAAAACATAGTAAAATCATAGTTTTTCCACTTGAGTTTCGTGAAGTTTTCTATCTGTTGCCTTCCTGTCTCTGTGGATTCATCTGGAGCAACACCATAGAAATAGGAGGTTTCGGAAATATTGGTGTCCGCTAAAAATCTTTGGTGATTTCAGGGACTTCTATTTTCTCGGACAGCCGATATACTGAACGCACAAGTAGTCTTTTGGTTGCTGTAAAGGGACAGAATATGCCTCAAAATAGCAAATACAGCCATCCACGGTTAAGTTTATGTCGTGTGAGAGACGGAATTTTTAGCGGACAACCGTTGTTACCTCTTAAGAGGGGGCTTATCTTTCGCCAAAAACCGTATTATTCGACACAAAAACATGTTTAGCGGACAGTAATAGTTTTTTTCACTTGGGTTTATTGGGTGTCTTTGTCTGCTATTTTGCTTTCCACTTTTTAGACGAAATACAATCCATGTCCCCCAAAAAGACAGACGCTCCCAAGAAAAATTCCTGGAGCGTCTGTAGAAAAGGGATATGTTAGTCGTGGAGAGGTATTACCTTACATATACCTTCTGTGACTGTCCACTGGTGTGGATGATATAGATACCATTCTTGTTGACAGAGAAGCGGTTGTTGCCAGCTTTCAGAGAGTAGGTCCTAGATTGCCCATCAATAGTACTGATGATAGCTTTGCCGTCCTTCTTACTGTCAATGCAGATGTTGCGGCCTTCTACTTTGATGCTGTTTGCAAGATGAGCGGGAAGAGGACTGTTGATACCCACTGGAGTCGTGGTGTTTTCTTCCTTGATACTAGTCAGATCGAAGGGAAGAGGACGTTGGATAGTTTGTGTATATACATTGCCAAATCTATCGGTCACCTTGATATCAATGGGACGGTCGGCTGAGTTACATCGGATGCTGAACATATGGCTGTTCTTGCTGGCGCAGGCATCACCTCCGTCTGTGTTGGACTTCTCGTATCGAGGTAGGTCGTAGGTAAGTACATGATAGGGATCTTCACTGTATTTTCTTGTTACGGAGAGTGCATTCCCGTTCTCAAAGGCTTCCACCTTCCATGCTGGGTCATAGTTGAAGACATTGACCAATACGGTATTGCTTTCGGCCAGTGCGAAATTGGTTCTTCCGCTTAAGGTAATCATCTTGCGGATGCTTGCGTTGTTCTGATAGAAAGCTTTTACGGTATTCATATCCACGGCATGGAATTGGGAATTGCCATTGTCCTGCATGGAGAGATATTTCCAGGAAATGGAGTCACCATTCATGTAATAAACGGTAAAACCTCCAGGAGAACCATCTCTACAATTGTGGATACCTGTGTAGTTGGCTGACATCCACCATACGGCACACACGGCGGCTACATTGTTCTCGTGCAGATTAGGCATATCGGCAGGGTAGGAGTGGGTATTGTAGTGGGTATGTCCAGTAAGTACATGTATCTGCTTGAAGTCCTTGATGATGTTGGCAAGAATGATTCCGCTATTGACACCATTGCCAGAAAAATTGAGATATCCTTCAAATGGGGAGGAAGTACGTACCCTCCATATGGGAATATGGCACTGGATGACCAGGGTAGCATCTTTGCTAACATGACTCAGGTCCTTGCGCAACCAATCCAGTTGATAATCGGTGATATAACCACTATAGTCACGGTCTCCTGTGATGCCGGTGTTCTGTTTCTTGTCGGGATTGTAGGTATTGATGTAATAGATATTGTCGAGTACTACATAATGGATTTTCCCAATATTGTAGGAATAATAGTTGGGTCCCATAGCCAGCCGATAGGCATTGGCAGCCTGGAAATCTGTGCTGTCGGTGAATAGTGTGGCTCCGTCATTGTCATGGTTACCCATGATGGGGAACATGGCTGTGGGGTATCCGCTATTGCAGACTGCGCTTTTATAATTAGCTATGTTGAAACTGTTGGAATACCAGTAGTTATCCCAGGAATTATCACCGAGCATAGTAGAGTAGATGGGTGTAGAGCCAGCATTGCTCACTACTTCCTTTACACGGGGTATGAACCATTTGTTGTATTGGTCATAGTCGTTGTTGCGATTGGCCAGATGGACATCAGCTCCGACGATATATACATGCGAGTCATTGTTTTCTACAACTAGTTTGAAGTCGTGTGTCTCTACCTTGTTCACGGTGTTGGGGAAGGTGAGGGCATCATAGAATTTGGGGAATGTCTTGTCGAGGGTAGAAGCATACCTGCTGGTGTATATGCGGTATCCAGATGGGATGCTGATATAGACATAACCCATTCGCTTGTTGGACCAGAAAGAGTAGTTGCCGTCAGCATCAGTAGTAGTAACGGCATATCCGTCAGTCACCACAACACCAGGCACACCTACACCGGAGCAGGTAACCTGTCCCTTAATGTTGTCAGGACGTGTGGTGTTGACAGAGTCGACTCCTTCTTGAACGTCAACCCATGTGACAGGTAGGGTAGTAGATGTACTAGAGGTATTGGGTAGGAAAGCATTGAAGCAGGGGAGAGTTTCCTGGCTGACAGGGGTAAACCCTTCGGCGCTTAAAGTGTAGGCAGAACCTGCAGTCAATTGCTTGGTGGCAAAAGAGCCTTCTAAAAGATTCTTGGAAGGAGAAATCAAAGTGGTTTGACGCAGGTCGGCAGGAGTCAGGGTATATGTACCTGCATTGCCCTTTAGGATGAATGGTACACCATACCCAATGGTTTCCCCTTCCTTGGCCAATAGAGTGAGATAGGCTTTTCCGTCTTGAATAGAAGAAACGTAATAAGCTTTGGTTCCTTCAGGAAGAACGGCAGCGAAGGGTAGACATAATGAAGCAATGCCATTTTCAGGCAGTGTAACGGTATGACCTGGAGAGACAGCTTGCTGGTAGAGGTGATCAACGTCTTCTTCGGAAAGGGCTTTGCCCCAGAAACGGGCAATGGAGATTTCTCCGTTGAACGGGAAGTCGCAAGCATTGCGGACAGCTTTTGTGTCACCGCAAATACCTATCCACTGACAAGGTGCAAAGGGGAAGGCTGGATCATCGTAGATACTCATGACATTGCTGGCAGTACTCTTTACCAGCTGGCCGTTGATATAGATACGGGAGAAGCAGTTGTTGCGGTCAAATACCAGTACATAGTGGTTGTATTCGGTGTTGAGAGTATTCGCTGCTGTTGAAATGACGGCTTTGCTTCCTGCACAGGCATTACCGGAACTATGATAACCATAAGTATTAGCATTGAAGGCAATGGAACCGTTTATACCGAACTCAAATCCGAAGCCACCTGATTGCTGGGCACTGATAGGGCAGATGATGGCATCGGGCAGGGCAGTATTGGCCTTGCAGTAAGCTTCTATGGAATAGGCTTCTCCCAACTGGGCGGTGATGGAAGGGTCATAACTGTAATCATATTGGAGGAAGTTCTTGGGGTTACGCAGACAAGAAGCCTCATAACGTTTTTGCTCTTCATTGTATCGGGTGGTGATGTGTCCGTATTCCTTGAGACGCTGGTTGTCCTTGCTGTAGGCAGAGGCATCAATGGCACCAACGGGTTGGAATACGGCATCGAGTATCATGTCCTGCATATTGGGCTTGTTGGGCTGGGTATAGTATTTTACCTCATCTGTATACAGATTTTGGCAGGAGGCTTCTGGCAAGGCTCCCTTATAGATGCGTGCAAAGACAAAGGTGGCCTGTGCAGAGTTTTCACATCGGGCAGGTTCTGCAGTACTGGAAGGGTCGGCTCCTAGACAGAACCACAAATCCTTGCTTCTGCGGGTGGAACCGATATAGGGTGGTTGGAAATTATTGTTATTGACAGCAAAGTCCTGTACTGCATGCTGACCGTTGACATAGATGTTCATCTTGTTGGTAGACTTGTCCACACTGATGATGACATGATAGAATTTGCCTGTCTCGATGCGGACATTGGAACGACCCGTAGTAGTGTATGTGGATGAACCGTCAGTGGTGACATAGTCAAAGCGCAATCCGGTATTGCTGTAGTTCATCATACTCCAACCACCACTTTGCTGACTGGAGAATATCTTGGAGGTACCGGAACCATTATCAGTAAGGGAATTGTAGGAATAAGCCTGCTGCTTGTCCAGACGGAACAGAATCTCCCATGTGGCAGCTTCTGAAAAAGCCTGTCCCAAAGCATCATCTATATCATAATTCATATAATAGAACCCTCGCGAGTCTTGACTGGTACATCCATAGTACATTTTCTTGATAGGGTCGTATACCACAGTGGCATAACTGTCATCAAAAGCTTTCAACTCCTTTTCAAAGGTGCCTGTATTGACGCCTCCTTTCTCTGTAAAGTTGATGTTGACCAATGGAGTCTGTGCGGTCAAACACATGGGCAGGGAAACCAACCATGCCAATGCCAAAACGAAAGAACTTCTCATAATATGTTACTATAAAAAATGTGTATACTGAAAGTAATGAATACCATGCAAAGATAAAAGGAAAAAATTAAATATTCATTGCTCTGTATCAATAATTTCCTCTTAAAGAATTCTGATTGATTACCCAAGGAAAGGATTTTCTGTCAGGCGGGACAGATGTATCAGGCTGTTCGAATGAAATGAGGAAAGGCCTCTTCTCCCAAAGACGGGTCATACTGAAACCCTTCATATTCGAATCCCTGCAATTCTTCAGGATGGGAGATGTGGTGGGTTAGGATATAACGAACCATTGCACCCCTGCATGATTTGGCCCATACAGCCTGCATTTTTAGAGACCCGTCCCTTTGAGCTGTATAAAAAAGAGGCTGAATCACTTTGACTTCCTGTATGATGCGTTTCCAGTCAAATAGGTGTTGGTATTCTTCTGTAGACAAGTGAATGAGCCAACCATCATCCTCTTGAACGTTTCTGATAAGGAAATCAGTAAGTTGATTCTTCCAAAATCCAGAAACGGGCCTTCCTCCTGTTTCCCTAAGGCAAGTACAATGTTCCATACGATAAGGAACAATTCCGTCCATGGGACGCAACAGACCATAGAGAAAACAGGTTATCCACAGATGATTTTGGGCAAACTCCAAGGCATCACTTTCCAAACTATATGCTTTCAGATGTTTGTAGGCTTGCCCGTTATAGGCCATGATAGCAGGCATTTTTGACGTGTC
>JALERS010000102.1 GCA_022763905.1 Prevotellaceae bacterium
ACTTATATATACATATAGTATGATAACGACAGACAAAAAGACCATGCACTTACCTTTGTTGCTTTATGTAATCTTTTCAAAGAACGATTCGCAACCTTCAGCAACTCTTACGTTGTTTCGTGATTGCGGGTGCAAAATTACAACATTCAAACTATACCAACCAAACTTTTCTGCTACTTTTTTCGTAAAAAAATTCTCAACAAACAGACAAATACCTGATAAACAAACAAAAAAAGAATATTTAAAAACGTATGTACAATAGTATAACAGAGATTCTAATGAGAGTATATTATTTCAAAGATATCACCCAACGCCAATAAACTCCTCCAAATATATGAAGTTCTCCTGCTGGAAGGAAGCCGATTTTGCGGTAAAGTGCCTGTGCCCTCTGATTGTCTGGATCCACTGCCAAAACAACTTGGGGAATTTGCAACATCCTAGCACGACATATCCCCCATTCCAATAATTGGCGACCAATACCTTTTTTTCTCATCTGAGGAGCTACGGCTAATGAGTCCAGATAGAATTCTCCTTTCTTTGATTCATCTTCCATATCCTTATAAGGTATGGGCATATATCGTTCCAGATAATCAAAGGTTTTTGTTCGCATGCGAGCATAATCAGCCCCATCATATGCTATCATGACACCAGCCTTTTGACCTTGGCTATCATATGCAACAACTGCATTTTGCCAACTATACAGCACATCATCCATTGTCACTAATCGGGAGATAATGTTCAGTTTTTCTTCATCTCCGTCATTCCATCCTAAAGCTTCTACCAATCCCCAGGCAATGAAAGGAGCATCGTCAGGTACAGCTAAACGAATCTGTATATCATTATGGTTTTCTACCATACAACTTTTCTTTTCATTCATGATTATGGCGTTGTGAAAAGATCATTTCTTCCCATTTCTGAAAAATTACAAATAAGACAGGAACTACGACCAAGAGGGCTATGGTCCCTACCAGCATTCCTCCTATGGTACCTATACCTAGCGAGCGATTGCCGTTGGCACCTACTCCCGTAGAGAGTGCTAAAGGCAACAATCCGAAAATCATTGTCAATGATGTCATCAAGATAGGACGAAAGCGTACTTTGGCTGCCTCTACAGCAGCCTCTATAATACCCATCCCTTTCTTTCTTCGTTCAGAGGCATATTCTGTAAGAAGGATAGCCGTCTTTGCCAGCAAACCGATAAGCATAATAAGACCAGTCTGCATGTAAATATTATTCTCTATTCCACAAATATTAGCCAACACAAAACTACCTGACAATCCAAAAGGCACTGACAAGATAACTGCCAGCGGAATGAACAGACTTTCATACAGGGCACACAATATCAGATAAATAAAGATGATACAAATACCGAAAACTAATGCGGTCATATTATCGGCAGATGCCTCTTCGCGTGTCATTCCTCCAAATTCGAATCCATACCCATCGGGCAATACTCCTTCGGCTACCTCTTGGACAGCGTTAATAGCCTGCCCTGCACTATATCCTTCTTCTGTGGTACCTCCTACCAGAATAGAAGGAAATAAGTTAAAGCGGGAGAGAGTCTCCGAACCGTATATCCTTGTGAGTTTCAGATATTGTCCTATGGGGGTCATTTGCCCTTGGGCATTTTTGACATAGAGATTATCCAAGGACTCCTTGTTCAAGCGATATTGCGGGTCTGCCTGAACCATCACCCGATAGAGTTTGGTAAAACGGTTAAGATTGGAGGCATAGTTACCTCCCACATAGATGGACAAGGCGGACAATACGTCGGAAGGAGACACACCATTGCGTTTGCATTGCACGGCATCTACCTCCACACGATACTGCGGATAATGAGTATTGAAATTAGTATATGCCCTTGATATTTCTTTCCTCTTATTCAATGAGTCTATGAACAAGGCAGTATATTTTTCCAAATCGTCCAGTGAACCTCCTTTCCTGTCCTGTACATGAATCTCCAATCCATTAGTTCGTCCATATCCTGGAATCATGGTCTGTGTATTCACCTGAATTTTGGCATTGCTGATATCTGCAGTTCTCCTATATATTTCTGCCATTACGGCACTGACATGATGTTCTTTGCCTTTTCTATCAGCCCATTTTTTGAGTTTGATAGTAAAATTACCATTAGAAGATGACTGTTCAAAACTGGTACTAGATCCTGCAAACATCGAATATATACGTATCTCGGGAATATCCTTGATGCGGTCTTCTACCTGCCGGAGTATCTTGTGTGTTTCTTTGAGACTAGTACCAGGTGCAGCCTGTACATTGACAAGAATTGTTCCCATATCTTCTGAAGGCACCAATCCTGTCTTGGTATGCATAACCAACGTAGCCAAACCACCGATGGCCAATGCAACAAGTAGGACTACCCACCGTTTGTAGCCTGTCATTCGAACAACTGCATGTTTGTATTTTTCCGTCATCCGTTCAAATGCTGCATTGAAGGCGGTCTTATATCGCCATCCCCACGATTTTTCTTGTATGGGATATCCTGTATGCGACTTCATGAGCAAAGCACACAGAGCTGGACTCAATGTCAGTGCGTTAAGGCATGAGATAGCTACAGCTACTGCCATTGTCACACCAAACTGGGTATAAAACGTACCTGTTACACCCGAGATAAAACATACAGGCACAAATACTGCCATGAAAACCAAAGTAGTAGTGACTAATGCAGAAGTGATACCCTTCATAGCATCTACAGTAGCCGTATAGGAAGATGTATATCCTTCATCCAGTTTAGCCTGAACAGCTTCTACTACAACAATAGCATCATCTACTACCGTTCCAATTACCAAAACAAGTGCAAAGAGGGTCAGCATGTTCAGCGAAAACCCTATGATAAACAAAAAAGCAAAAGTAGATATTAAAGAAACGAGAATGGCTATACTGGGGATAATGGTCGACCTGAAACTCTGCAAGAAGAGATATACTATGAATACCACCAGGAGCAATGCCTCTAAAAGTGTTTCCAACACACTGAGGATGGATGCGTCTAGAAAATCTTTTTTACTCTCCAAGTCAGCTATCTCCATTCCCTTAGGAAGGGTCTTTTGGATTTCAACAACCATACGATCTATCTCCTGTATGATTTCATTGGCATTAGACCCAGGCATTTGGGATATCATCAAATTGACGCCAGGTTTGCCTTGCGTCTCTCCGATATAATTGTAGTCAGCGGCATCAAGCACCACTTCTGCCACGTCACCCAATCGCAAAACATTCCCATTAGGAAGAGCTTTGATAACCATCTTCTCGTAATCCTTTTCTTCTTCATATCTGCCTCGGTATTTGAGCACATACTGGAAAGTATTCTCGGATTCTGCCCCTAGTGTTCCGGTGGAGACCTCCACATTCTGCTCAGACAATACCTGAATAATCTCTGAAGGATTAAGTCCATATTCGTACATCTTCTTGGGGTCTAGCCATATTCTCATGGCATAGTCAGCTCCCATGACGGACACGTCTCCCACTCCAGTGATACGCGATAGGCGTGGCTCAATGTTGATTTTGGCATAATTAGCGAGAAAGGTTCTATTGAATGTGGAATCAGGACTATAGAGAGCCAACTGCTTAATATTACTAGTCTGCCTCTTCCGAATAGTCAGACCCGACTTCGTGACTTCACTTGGCAATTTTCCCTGCACAGTCGCCACCCTGTTCTGCACATTGACCATAGCCATATCAGGATCAATGCCTTTCTTAAAAAACACATTAATATTGGCTGAACCTGTATTGGAAGCCGAAGATGTCATATAGATCATACCTTCCACTCCATTGATGGCTTCTTCCAAGGGAACCACCACACTCTTTTGGACAGTTTCAGCATTGGCTCCGCTGTAAGAAGCATTGACACGAACGGTAGGCGGAGCAATCTCAGGAAATTGTTCAATAGGAAGTTGTACAAGCCCCACAATACCAACAAGGACAAGCAATACGGATATCACGCCTGCCATAATAGGGCGGTCAATGAATGTCTTTACCTGCATAACACTGTTCTCCTCCTCTTAATTATTTTCGTATATCCTCCTTAACAGTTACCTGGATGCCGTCCTTCACCAGCCCTGCTCCTTCAGCTACAATCACATCTCCTTCCTGTAGTCCTTGGCTGATAACGTATTCTTTTCCATTGTCCAAAGACAGCACTTCAATAGCCTGCGACCGAGTCACCCCATCCACTACCTTATAAACAAATACACGATTCTGCAATTCATAGGTAGCTGTCTTGGGTATAACAATACATTGCTCCATCTGTATTGGAATCACCACAGTTCCTGTTCCTCCATTGTGCAGAAGGCAGTCAGGATTTGGGAAAACGGCTCTCAGTGTTACCGCTCCCGTACCCTCGTCTACTATACCGCTAACAGCATCAATACGCCCAGAATACTTATATTCCTTCCCATTGCCCAACAATAGTTCTACAGCAGGAGCATTCTCAATAAATTTATTCATAGAACCATATTGGCAAATTAAGTCCATAGCTTGATTCTCCGTAATGGAGAAGTAGGCATATGCCTCCTTGTCATTTGTCACCGTCACCAATGGTTGGTCAATATTGGCTGATACCAAAGCACCTACATGATAGGGTATCATACCAGCATGTCCATCCAAAGGACTCTTTACCACTGTATACGACAAATCATTACGGGCATTGCTTTCCTGCGCTTGGGCTTGCGCCAGCGATGCTTCAGCAGCCTTCAATGAATTAGTAGATGCCTTGACCTGATAGGTACCTATAATTTGACTTTGACTAAGATTCTCGTTGGTCTCCAATTCCAAGCGGGCAGTTGCCAATTGGGCTTCGGCACTTTTCACATTAGCTTCCGCAATCTTCAAAGCTGCCAAATAGGGCGCTTGGTCAATGACAAACAACGTCTGCCCCTTCTTGACCACATCACCTTCTTTGATGCAAATGCGTGTAATCTTTCCACTTACTTGAGGACGGATTTCAACAATCTGCTTTCCAGTAAACTTTGCAGCATATGTCCTTTTCAACGAGCAACTGCCTTTCTCAATTCTAATAGTCTTGTAGGCCTTACTGTCTTCTTTCTTTCCTCCTTTAGAGCACGAGGCCATCACCAATGACAAAAACAATACAATTGTTATACTACTTTTCATAATTCATTATGACACATATATGTAAAAGTTGAATCCGTCACGATTAACGAACAGACCACCTTTTGCAAATTTTGAAAAAAAATTTCTTTGAAACAACTACGTATATGCATAGCACTTACTTACGGACGGATGTCAACATTCTTCTTTTCGGTAAACTTGGTGGCATTTGTACTTTTCAGTAGGCAACTACCTTTCTCCATTCTGAGAATCTTGTAGGTCTTCCTATTTTCTTTCTTTCCTCCTGTAGAGTACGTGGCTATCATCACGTCACACATAATATACTAATTCTACTACCCTTCATAATGCATTAGACGCATATATATGTAAAGGTTTAATCCGTTAACGGACAGATTACCCTTTGCAAATTTAGAAAAAAACAGCCACATAAAGAAAAACCGAACCCAAGAGATTCTGCATCGAAAAGTCCTGCAAGTGATTTTTCCGTAAACCATAGGAAAAAAGAATCATGCCCTTACACCATAATAATATATATACAATATAATATATACGGATTCGACAGATTTTGGGCAAAGACAAAATGATTTCATCGAGATAAAATTTGTGCTTTATCACACTCTATTTTGTTCAGTATTGCGTTACATTTTACGTCTCTCTACTTTCAATATTTACCTTCTTCCTTCTGTCTGCCGATATTTTTCTGTACTTTTGTCTAGCATATAAAGAAACAACCTATCATCTCTGTTTGCTTTTCCATGGAAGACATCTTTGCCCGCACCCGTATGCTTTGGGGCGATTCTGCCGTCAACCATCTGTCCCGTTGCCGTGTTGCCGTATTTGGAATAGGCGGCGTAGGCGGACATGCCACAGAAGTTCTGGCACGTAGCGGTATCGGGGCGCTTGACTTAATAGACGGAGACTGCGTCACTCCCAGTAATATCAATCGTCAAATCGTCGCTCTCCAAAGCACCATAGGAAAGCCCAAAGTGGAAGTGGCCAAGCAACGCATACTGGACATCAATCCACTATGCACCGTACGCACCCATGCCCTTTTCTACCTGCCAGACAAATCATGCGATATAGATTTCAGTCAATATGATTACGTGGCAGACTGTATTGACACCATTTCTGCCAAAATAGACATCATCATCCAGTGCAAAAAAGCAGGCATCCCCATTATCAGTTGTATGGGAGCTGCCAACAAGTTAGACCCAACGGCTTTCCGTGTCAGCGATATTTCCCAAACACGCATGGACCCTTTGGCCAAGATTATCAGAAAGAAACTACGCCTATTGGGCATCCATGGCGTCAAGGTGGTTTTCAGTGAAGAGCCACCCATCAAGCCCGTGGGCTCTTTTATCGATACCGACAACTCCAGCCAACGCATTCCTCCCGCCAGTAACGCATTTGTACCTGCATCAGCCGGACTAGTCTTAGGAGGAGAAATCATCAAGTCGCTCATCCAACTTGCCCCTAAAGACACAACCGAGAAATAGTCTACAAGCCTTCACCAATAGCAGGAAAGCAGTAAATCAATAATTATTTATCGAAATTCGATATATAATTATTGATTTACTTGTTTTGTATTATACTT
The DNA here is from genome assembly GCA_022763905.1 of Prevotellaceae bacterium. Classification (GTDB taxonomy): domain Bacteria; phylum Bacteroidota; class Bacteroidia; order Bacteroidales; family Bacteroidaceae; genus UBA6382. The sequence continues at coordinate 6,680 of JALERS010000102.1, forward strand.
TTTTCTACCTTTGCATCGTAAATATAAACCATAATCCAACAACAGATATGAAAAGAAAATTCAACATCTATTGTACTATTTTCCTCTGCGTGCTGCTCTTGGGAGCCGGCAGCAGTTTCATCAAGGGTTCCATGGGCTTTTGGGCAGGAGCCAATGAAGCTATCAAATTTGAAGGTCAAGGCACTCCACTGGTTGTATCACTCAACCCACAACAGGGACTGACCAACTATACCGATAGCATCACCAATACCCTTACTGGCGAGCCAATGAAGATGTCTTTGTGCAAGATCATAGTAGGAGTAAACCAGATACAGGATTACCCATCGATGGCATGGTGGAATGTAGGCATTACTGTAGCTTTCATCCTGTATATCGTCGTCATCGTCTACTTTTGGATAAACTTCTTGCGCATAATCATCTGCGTCAACAAGGGCCTCATCTTCGACCGAATCATAGAACGCAGACTGATGAAAGGCGGTTGGACATTACTTGTTGCCTACGCTTTAGAATGGGGAATAGCCTTCATGTTCTATCTCTATCACCATTCCATGATACAACTAGAAGGATATGAGATTGATATACCTAACACTCCCGACAACATAATGCTCTATGTAGCTATAGGACTCATGCTCATTGCCCAAATATTCAGTTTAGGCCGCCAAATGAAAGAAGAACAAGAACTGACCATATAATTCCCAATTATCCCTATGTCTATTATTGTCAACCTTGATGTCATGATGGCTCGCAGAAAGATGTCGTCTCAGGAATTGGCAGAAAAAATCGGGCTGTCTGCCGCCAATCTTTCCATTCTGAAGACAGGCAAAGCCAAAGCCATACGTTTCTCCACATTGGAATCTATATGTCAAGCTCTCGAATGTCAACCAGGAGACATCCTGGAGTATGACCCTACACGCCCCCTATCAGAAGAACAATAACCCTCAAAACCATTTTAATATGAAAAAATTCAACAAACCTATTTTGGCATTTCTTACCTTCATTTTCGTGCAATTGATTGTAAGCTTTATCATTGGCATCATCATGGTTGCCAGCAATCCTGAAATCATGAAATCTGCTATGGCTGGAGACAATTCTTCCATTCAGAGCGCATTATCCAACTCCAGCATGCTGAGCTTTTCGCTCATCTTCTCCTCCCTCCTAACCATCCTCGTCATCTATTCCATGAAGATGATACGTTTCCGTGAAGCTTTCTCTGTAAAAGGATTCAACATTAGAGTAGTACTCATCGCATTTCTAGCAGCATGTACTGGTATCTATGCCACCGACATCCTCTCTGAAGTCCTTAACCTTCCCAACATCATCGCAGAGCAGATAAGCAACATGTCAGGTACTATTCCCGGTCTGCTGGCCATCTGTATAGTAGGTCCCATCTGTGAAGAAATCGTATTTCGCGAGAGCATCACAGGATGGTTGCTCCGCAAGAGTGTCAAGCCTTGGATAGCCATCGCATTCTCTTCACTGCTTTTCGGCATTGTCCATTTCAATCCAGCCCAAATTCCCTTTGCATTTTTGGTAGGACTCATCCTAGGCTACATCTACTATCGTACAGGCAGTTTAGTAATTGTCTCTCTGCTCCACATTGCCAACAACAGTATGTCCTGCTGGCTAGGCAATACTATGGGTAACGATTTCTCTCTGATAGAACAGATAGGTAGCACCTCTGCTGTCATTTCCTGCATCGTATGCGCTCTCCTGTCCATTGCTTTCTTGAGAACATTGAACCGTATTACCCCTACCCCTCAGTTTTCGGAGGAAATCTCTTCCGAGCAAGAGGTCATAACAGAAAAATAGACTATATTTGCATATTAATCCCAACACGCATATTTATATGAAAAAGTTTTTTGTCAATGTATTTTCTTCTATGCTGGGATTCTCTCTGGCAATAGGAATATTCCTTACATTGGGAATCATCATTATGGTAGGCACTATTGCCTCCTCTTCCACCCAACCTTCACTTGAAGACAAGTCAGTTCTCCATATCCAGCTTAATGGTCTCATCACCGAACAAGCCCAAGAAGACCCGCTGTCTGAAATCACTGGAGACCGCTTCAGTTCCATCGCAGTAAACCAAACACTTGAGGCTATCCGCAAAGCCAAGAACATAAAGGAAATAAAAGGAATCTTCTTGGAAGGAGGCCAACTTGTCTCCGATCCTGCCTCCCTTCAGGAAATACGTAAGGCACTCGTTGATTTCAAGAAAAGCGGCAAGTTCATCTTCTGCTATGCTGACAACTACACCCAGTCAGCCTATTATCTCTGCAGTGTAGCCGACAAGATAGCACTGAATCCGCGAGGTACTATAGACTGGCATGGACTGGCAGCACAGCCCGTCTTCTTCAAAGACTTGCTAGCCAAGGTAGGTATCAAGATGCAGGTATTCAAGGTAGGCACATTCAAAAGTGCTGTTGAACCGTTCACCAACACTGAAATGAGTGAAGCCAACCGCCTGCAGGTAACAGCCTATCTCAATTCTATCTGGAGTAATTATGTCAAGGATGTGGCAGCCAGTCGCCATGTGAGTACAGACTCCCTCCAGCATATGGCCGACCGCTATACTGCTCTCCAAGAACCCGATGTACCCGTCAAGGCTAATATGATTGATACTCTGGTATTCATTGACGAAGCCAAAAACATTCTCAAGAAATACGCCAAAGTTGAAAAGGACGAAAAAATATCGCTAATCAGCACCGCTGACCTCTGCCTGCTTGATGACCCTAAGGCCCATAAGAGCAAAAACAAGATTGCTGTCTACTATGCTGCAGGCGATATTGTAGACGAAGCTGTATCTGGATTCTCCACCCAATCCCAGATTGTGGGCGACAAGGTAGTGAAAGACCTGCAGATGCTTCAGGACGACAACGACATTAAGGCTGTTGTACTACGTATCAACTCAGGCGGTGGTAGCGCATATGCATCTGAACAGATGTGGCATGCCATCACTCAATTAGACAAGAAAAAACCCGTCATCATCTCCATGGGTGGTATGGCAGCTTCAGGAGGCTATTATATGTCATGCGCCGGACGCTACATCGTGGCTGAACCCACCACTCTTACTGGTAGCATTGGCATCTTCGGAATGTTCCCTGACGCCAGCGAACTCAAACAGCAAAAACTCGGTTTGAAATATGATGTAGTGAAGACCAACGCCATGTCTGACTTCTTTAATCAGAGCCGTCCGTTCAATACCTCAGAAAGTGCACTCCTTCAGAGCTACATTGAGCGTGGGTATAATTTGTTCCTCAAGAGAGTGGCCGACGGACGCAAGAAGACAGCCACACAGATTGACGCCATCGCACAGGGCCGTGTATGGACTGGCGAACAGGCTCTAAAGATTGGTCTTGTGGACAAACTTGGTACTCTTGATGACGCCATTGCCATTGCTGCCAGCAAGGCAGGCATTGCCAAGGACTACGAGAGCAAGGAGTATCCTGAGGCTGAACCTTGGTACATCAATATCCTCAACACGAAGAAAAACAATTACTTTGAAAGTCAGATGCGCGAGACTCTAGGCGAATACTATGAGGCCTTCAAGACTATCCAGGCCATACGCTCCAGCCACCCCATCCAGGCACGCATTCCATATAATCCCAATATCCAATAAAAAGATATACCTCCACAGACATGTCATTTGAAAAAAAGGATATTCTTCGCCTTCTATGGCCGTTTGCCTTACTTTACGGCATAGCGGTCAAGGTGAGGAATATCCTTTTTGACAAGGGCATTTTCAAATCTCACTCTTTCCCGCTTCCCGTCATCTGCATCGGCAACCTCACAGTAGGCGGTACCGGAAAGACGCCCCATACAGAGTACCTTATACAACTATTATCCCACCACTACAAAGTAAGTGTATTAAGTAGGGGTTACAAACGCAAGACCAAGGGATTCTATGTCGCTCATGCCGAAAGCACTGCCCACGACATCGGAGACGAACCTTCACAAATCAAGCACAAGTTTCCTGACATCACTGTAGCTGTATGCGCCCAACGGACAGAAGGCATCCGACGACTGATAGCTGGTGAAGGAGATACAATTCCAGATGTCATCCTTCTAGACGATGCCTACCAACACCGACAGGTAAAAGCTGGCCTTAATATTCTCCTCACTGACAGTCACCGACTCATCAGCGAGGATTATCTTTTACCTGTAGGACGCCTGCGGGAAGATTTCAGCGGACGCCTGCGGGCCGACATCGTCATTGTCACCAAGTGTGCGCCTGATATCACCTGCACAGAGATGGACAGAATCGCCTCACAACTCCAACTACTCCCCCATCAAAAGCTCTTCTTCAGTTCCCTCAGCTACGGACATCTGTTTGGAGCATGGACTGACGTACAACGTCAATTTTCTACATTGGGGAAGGACACCCACATATTCCTCATCACAGGGATTGCCCATCCAGAGCCTTTGCTTCATCAACTGCAACAAACGCAAGCCCTTATCACCTCCATCCGCTATCCCGACCATCATCATTTCAGCACTGCTGACGTCCGTCATATCAACAAGATATTCGCCGACCTGTCAGATGACGGTAAGGATGCTATCATTGTCACAACAGAAAAGGATGCTGCCCGTCTTCGTCTCTGCCAAGGCCTCAGCGAGAGCGTTCAGCGTCATCTTTATATCCTGCCCATCCAGGTGACATTTATCGGGCAACAGGAAGAATTGTTCCATCAAACCATTATGCAATATGTCAGAGAAAACCAATGAAACAGCTCATATGCTGGAGAAAATCATCCATCCTCTCCAGCCCCGAATTGCCATCATACTAGGCAGCGGACTAGGAGGATTGAGCCACCATATTGACATCCATCAGGAAATACCCTATTCCAATATTCCCCATTTCCCCGTCTCAACGGTTGAAGGACATGCAGGAACTCTGATTGTCGGGCGATTTGGAGGCAAAGATATCCTGGCATTGAATGGACGTTTCCATTATTACGAAGGCTATTCCACTCGCGAAGCCACCTTCCCCATCCGCGTTTTTCAGGCACTAGGAATCCGCACCCTTCTGGTCAGCAATGCAGCAGGAGGTCTTAATCCGTCGTTTCGAATTGGTGACCTCATGGTGATAACTGACCATATCAACCTCATTTCCGACAATCCGCTCCGCGGTGCCAACGTACCTCCAGGACCTAGATTTCCCGACATGAGCAATGCCTATTCTCCCCAATTGATAACCAAGGCAAAAGAAATAGCCGCCCAACATGGCATCCCATTGCGGGAAGGCATCTATTTGGCAGATGCCGGACCTTGCTATGAAACACCTGCCGAATATCGCATGTATCGACTCTTAGGCGGTGATGCCGTAGGCATGAGCACAGTTCCTGAGATCATTGTTGCCCGCCATTGTAACATGGAATGCTTCGGCATCAGTGTCATCACTAACAGCGGACAACAATGTGCCGCTGTTTCCCACCAAGAGGTAAAGGATGCAGCTGACAAGGTATGTCCTATTATGAATCTCCTGTTCCAAGAACTCATTGCCTCTCTATAAAGTTAATCCTTCCCTACCCCCTTATGATTTCCCTACTATTACGCATCAGCCATTGGCTCGCCAGTTACACTTCAGCATTCATCATCGCCATAGCTGTTGTTACCTTTCTGTTTCCCGACCTCTTCACTTGGGTATCTGGTACGACACAGACTGTCATTCTTGGACTCATTATGCTCACCATGGGCCTCACTCTTTCTACAGAAGACTTCCGTATTCTGGCTCAACGTCCATGGCATATACTGATTGGTTCCTGCGCCCAATTTTTCATTATGCCCTTCATTGCTTGGACTTTGGTATACGGATTCCATCTTGAACCTGCACTGGCCATCGGTATCCTTCTGGTAGGATGCTGCCCGGGAGGGGTTTCCAGCAACATTATGTCTTTCCTATGTCATGGTGACGTGGCTTTTTCAGTAGGTATGACCTGTACCTCTACGCTATTGGCGCCTGTCATGACACCTTTCCTCATGCAATTAACTGCAGGAGAAATCGTCACAATAGATACCATAGGCATGTTTCTGAACATCCTCATCGTAACCATTATACCAGTAGGAGCAGGTTGCCTGCTCAATCGTTGTTTCAGCCATAGAAATTGTTTCCCTACTATCCAGCATCTCATGCCTGGAGTCAGTGTCATCTGTCTGGCTTGCATAGTGGGCGGCGTCATCAGTACGGTACATGACAGTCTCATTGCCAGAGGATTCTACTTATTCATATGGACATTCAGTGTCGTCCTATGCCATAATTCACTCGGATATCTACTAGGATGGGCAGCTGGTCATATGGCTGGTTTCAATACGGCCAGAAAACGCACCATCAGTATTGAAGTGGGCATGCAGAACGCAGGACTGGCCACCAATCTGGCAACTGTCTTCTTCGCCTCCCAACCATTGGCCGTCCTACCATGTGCCATCTCATGTGTTTGGCATTCCATCTCAGGTACCATCCTTGCTGGTATATATCTGCATTTCGACAAAAACAAGCACCAAGAACCAACACAATGAAAATTTCATCTTTGGGCGAATTTGGCCTCATCAAGCATCTCACAGAAAAAATCACTCTTTGTAACAGTTCCTCTGTCAAAGGTATTGGGGATGACTGCGCTGTCATCAAGTATCCCGACCGCCCAATACTGGTAACAAGTGATATCCTCATGGAAGGAATTCATTTCGACCTCACCTATTGCCCTCTCAAACATTTGGGATATAAGGCTGCCATGGTCAATTTTTCCGATGTTTATGCCATGAATGGTACTCCCCGCCAATTGGTTGTCAACATTGCCGTTGACCGACGCTTCTCAGTAGAAGATATGGAAGCCCTTTATTCAGGTATCCAACTGGCCTGCGATGCTCATCAGGTAGACCTTATAGGAGGAGACACATCCTCTTCCCTTACAGGTTTGGTCATCAGTCCTACCTGTATCGGAGAAGGAGAAGAGGGTCGTGTAGTTTATCGCAATGGTGCCCACGACACCGACCTCATCTGTGTATCTGGCAATCTAGGAGCTGCCTTCATGGGACTCCAACTGCTGGAAAGGGAAAAATCCGTGTATCTTCAGCAACAGAAAGAAGGAAAGAATACCACCTCCTTCCAACCCGATTTTACAGGAAAAGAATATATTTTAGAACGACAACTTAAACCTGAAGCGCGACGCGACATAGTGGAATCTTTGCGCAAGGCAGATGTTCTGCCTACCGCCATGATGGATATCTCCGACGGACTCTCGTCAGAACTGCTCCACATCTGCAACCAAAGCCATACAGGTTGTCTAGTATATGAGGAACGTATTCCTTTGGATTACCAAACGGCAGTAATGGCAGAACAATTCAACATGAATGTCTCCACCTGCGCCCTCAATGGAGGAGAAGATTACGAACTGCTCTTTACCGTCAAACTATCCGATTATGAGAAAGTAAAAGACATGGACTCCGTACGTATCATCGGACGCATCACGCGTCCTGAATGGGGATGCAAATTAGAAACACGTGACGGCAACACTTTCGACCTCAAGGCACAAGGATGGAATCCCCTGCAGGAGGACAAAGAGGAACCTGCACAAAAGCCCTAAGCAACCATTGTTGATACCTACAAAGGGGAACCTGCATTTCGCATCTTTCAGTCTTAGGTTATTTCATACATCCTGCTTGCCTTGACATATATGTTGTGGCAATCAGTCAAATAAAAGAACTCGGAGACAAGCAGGAGCCCTCATAAGGGCACTGAATCTTATCGGAAAAACAAGAATCTTTTCCGAATCCTCCCGGCTCTATGGTGTTGCTCCAGATGAATCCACAGACTGGAAAGCAACAGATGGAAAACTTCACGAAACCCAAGTGGAAAAACTATAATTTTGTCCCGTATTACCTCCCGATGCATAGCAGTTAAGTGATTTCTGAGAGTATATTGACTGCTTCCTCTTAGCATCGTCGATTCTTTTGCCGAGCATCGACGATTCTTTTGCTGAGCACCGACGATTCTTTTGCCGAGCACCGACGATTCTTTTGCCGAGCACCGACGACTCTTTTGCCGAGCACCGACGACTCTTTTGCCGAGCACCGACGACTCTTTTGCCGAGCACCGACGACTCTTGTAGTTTAACGGAAAAGGTTGACTACTTTGAGTCTTATTTGTAAAGTCAGTTGACTGGGTTAATAATTAGTTTTACTATTGGTTGACTAGTTTTCTCTTAGTCA
>JALERS010000142.1 GCA_022763905.1 Prevotellaceae bacterium
CCATCATGTTGAACAACAACTTTCCTTTTTCTAACTTGGCATTTTATTCTTACCTTTCCATTGAACTCTTTTGAACTCAGGTATTTCTTTATGTCGTTTTCTATGAAATAAACCTTGTCAAAATTGTGTTGATTACAGAAGGTGTCAAACCAAATCCCATCGTTTTCGTTCTTCTCAAATTTGATCCTATTCTTGCTTGAACTGTATTTGACAGTCAACGTAAAACTATCAAAATCTCCTGCTTGATATTCAGGAGCATCCCATGGCTCATAATGCGTAACACTTTTACGTGACTCGGAGATAGAGACATTTTCTATTGATGACATGGCTATTCCTTTGTTTATAATCGGGAAATCATAATAGGCAGGTTGCTCCACTGATAAATCGTCAAAAGAGAAAAGACTAAAAAGATATGTTGAATCCATCAACTCTTCCGCATTTAGGAATACGCTGTTGACATAGCCATCACTATTAAGCTCTAATTTAAGCAGGTAATGTATCTTATCGTTTTTATCAAGAGATTCTATAAAAGATGATGTTTTTGCAATTCCTGAATACTTCAAAGTCGCATTTACACTTGGCTTGACATCTTCAGGAACTCCTTCATTCATCCACTTGTCAAAAACGGTACTCTCATTTGCTTTAGCCTTATCGAGTTCCTTTTCCTTAAAATCACGAATTGCATCTTCGCACTCTCGACACTCTTGTATGGATAGACCGATAGCGTGAAGGTTTTCTTTGAACAAGTCTGGCTGAGTCTCGTATAAAGCATTTAACAGTTTATATGCAGCATCTTTGTTGCATGATTTGATCAGGGAAATCTTGCCTTGAACTTCGTCTTCAAGCATCAGTCCCCAGATACCTGCTATCAGATATTTCATATTCTTGTTATTCTTACAGCCATTGGCTAAATTAGAATAAACAGATTGAGACAGGTCTGGGAAATCGTCATTATTGGATTGCGCATTTGAGAAATGGCAAACCAAAGAAAGTAACACTAAAAGTATTATCCTGTTATGAAAATTCATGATTCAATTTTTGAGATAATTACTCCATTTCACCATCTATGACAGGAACGGTTTTAGGCATACCTCCATTAGTCGTATAGCTATAAGTTCCAACTCTCTGAGGATTCTTGACTGTTACAATCTGGTCACTATAGAAATTCTCGCCAAGAACAAGAACTGTGTTGCCAAAATATATAACATCACTACCAATCTTGTCTGAAGCTTCGGTTGCCAGAGCTGCATTACCGAGTACTTGAAGCACTTTGAATGAGGTTTCCTTTTTATTTTCATAACTCACAGGCTGTTCAAGATACTGAACAGAATCATTATCCGCTGAGTTCTTATTAATTATCGCGATAACAAAAAGTGTTGCGAGTGTCAGGACTATTCCTGTTACGACACCCAAGAAGAAAGATTTCTTATTCATAGTCTTGAATATTTTGGTTATATACAATTAACAGGCATCAAAATCAAGGTCCTCTAAAATCGATTTATATTTCTGATAGAACTTACTGTCTCTATCTGTATATCTTTCGACTTCAATATCTTCCTGAGAAAGCAAATCATTCATTATCGCAATGTCTGCTATGCTTGAATCCATCGCATATACAGTTTTTTGATAACCGCTCACCATTAAGGCTTGGCAATCTCTTTTGAAATGTTTAGAGTCTATTTTGTTAGACATTGTTCGACAAGACCCAAAATGAATAACCTTATCCTTGAAAAAGCCTTTTGCCCACTTCACTAAAGTAGTGAGTGGCACTGTTTGTCCTTCAATCCACAAGCTTTTCTTTTTACCATGACAGGCGAAATATATTATATCATACTTGTTAAAGTCTTCCTCAGCATCGTCATCTTTTGCATGAGTTCGAAAGTAGTCAAGATAGTACTTCAAGTCAGATTTTGTTCTGAATCTTCTATATATCACATCACAATCGTATGCCTCCATTAACCAATTAAGCATAGGAAAGGTGTTAAGGCTAAAGCGATTTTTCGGGTTTTGCTCGCTATATTCCCATTCCGCTTCTAAGCATATTATGTTATGTTTTGTATGTTGTTTCATAAGTCATAAAATTTATTGAAAATATTCCAAGAACAGCAATGGAGTCCTCCTTCTTGTTTAAGAGCTTCAAGTGCGTATATAGGTATTATATTCTCCTTTGCCTTTTTCATCCAAGACCTCTTTGATTCTATTTTACTTCATGTTTTACACAATTATTTGTACAAAAATACACAATATTTCTGTGTATCACAAGATTGTCTGATTATTCTGTAGTTGTATTCAGGGGATGATTTGATCGATTTAGTTGCTCTCTTTTTTATTTTTAAAAACGATCCTTGCAGTTCACAATATGATAGAAAATAAAAATTTCGCTTGTTTTTCGTGTTAAGATCTATTGAGCAGATGTTTTCATATTAGAGTTTTTGAAATTTTTGTTTCCCGTTTGTTTCTTTTGATTGTTTCTGCTTTTTTGGAAAAACTGATATTCATCACTTTACAATTCGGAAGCATATTCTCAAGAAGAGGATTACGCTTAGAAAAATATGCCTGTGATGCCGTTTTGTAAGTACTGTAAGTGCATGTGAAATAGGATGTTTCATATCGTACCATACTGCCCTGTACTTTAATATACTGATAGAATACAAGCCATTTTTCAAGAAACATGATTATATTTGCATTATCCTAATGCTTCTATTATGAAAATTCTTGGAAACCTCATCTGGTGGCTATTCGGTGGACTGGAAGCAGCTATCGGTTATTTTAGTGGCAGTCTGGCTTTGGCAATCACTGTCATTGGTATCCCTTGGGCATGGCAAACCTTCAAAATAGGACTGTTATGTCTATGGCCCTTCGGAGCTGAGATACATCCCAGCAATTCTCCTAATGGTTGCATTACCATTCCTTTGAATATTCTATGGATATTGTTCGGAGGGTTCTGGGCATTCCTCATGCATATTTTCTTCGGTTGCCTGTTGTGTATTACCATCATCGGCATCCCTTTCGGTAAACAACACTTTAAGATGGCCGGGCTTTCCCTAGCTCCCTTCGGAAAAGATGTCATTCCTCATTTCTGATTCTCTATTCCAATATGAGTAAAAAAACACTTGTCATTATCCTTCATTGTATTTTGGGCATCACCGCCATTGTATGCATCTGCATCAGTCTATTTGACGAAACTGACCGATTGGGTAACTGGCCTCTGGTAATAGCCCTGGCATGCAATGCGTTGGCAGGAGTCACCAACATCATCTTACAGAAAAGAAAATCCTGAACCTACATCTCTGCAAGCCCAGGACTTTCCTTCAGTCAGGAGATATACTCCTGATTCTATCTCATCGTCAATCGTCTATTTTGACTAGATTTCCATGACGGTCAAATACCAATTCCATATCGTTGTCCAATTCTACCACCTGCAACTTACGTGACTGGGACCATTCCATTATCTTGGAACCAGTGAAATTTTCCTTTACATAATCTACAATCATAGCTGGAATGGAAGAATCAGGTAAGGCCTTCTTCCCTTGCGCATCCATATCCTTGATCTGTCCTTTGGCATCAAATTCCAATTTATATGCATTGCCATTCTTGTGGATATAGGCCTTGTATTCCTTACCTGTGAACTCGCGTTCCATACTTATTCTGATAATCTTGTATCCAGGAAAATGCTTTTGAATAAACTCATTTGCCTGTGCTGGTAGATTCTTCACTGGGGTGTCTGAAGCAGAAAATCCTAATGAACATGTGAAAATACACATTAACAAGACAAAAATACATCTTTTCATAATTACTTGATTTTTAAAGTTTAACAATAATAAAAACTAAATATATAATCATCCTGATACCCGTCTCATTCCCCTGCCGAATGCATGGGAATTACAGGTAAACAGAACGGACAATATGGACTGTTTCCTTTATCCCGCCTCTTCAGTTGTCATTACTGAAGTCATAGGCATGTTTCGGATAATCTATGGTGTAATGGAGACCTCTGCTCTCCTTGCGCTCTATGGCCTGACGGGTTACAAGATAACCTACATTGATGGCATTGCGCAACTCACATATATCCTTGGTGGCTTTGACGCGCTTAAAGAGTTCTTCTGTTTCTTCGTAAAGAATGTCCAGACGTTGCCATGCCCTATGCAAACGAAGATTGCTCCGTACTATACCAACATAATTGGACATAATCTGACCTACTTCTCGCATATCCTGAGCTATCAGTACCTTTTCCTCATTGGTCATAGTACCTTCATCATTCCATTCGGGTACACCGTTGTTGTACTCATAACTGTCTACCACCTGACTGGCATGACTGGCTGCAGCATCAGCATACACCACTGCTTCTATGAGTGAATTGCTGGCCAGACGATTGCCTCCATGGAGTCCGGTACATGAACATTCTCCTACTGCATATAGACGATGGATGCTGCTTTCACCATTAAGATTCACCTGAATGCCTCCACACAGATAATGGGCACTGGGACAAACGGGAATATACTGCCGGGTAATGTCAATACCTATACTGAGACATTTGGCATAAATATTCGGGAAATGCATCTTGGTCTGCTCCGGATCTTTATGGGTAACATCCAGACATACATGATCCAGACCATGTATCTTCATTTCCTTATCTATAGCACGTGCTACTATATCACGAGGAGCCAAACTCAAACGTTTGTCATATTTCTGCATAAATTCCTCTCCATTGGGCAGACGCAATATGCCTCCATAACCTCTCATGGCTTCTGTGATAAGATAAGCCGGATGGGTCTCTCCCGGATGGAACAAGGCAGTAGGATGGAACTGGACAAACTCCATATCCTTTACCGTTGCCTTGGCTCTGTAGGCCATAGCTATACCATCACCTGTAGCTATATTGGGATTGGTGGTAGTACTGTAAATAGCTCCTATACCTCCTGTAGCCAGCAAGGTAACCTTGGAAAGGAAAGTATCTACCTTTCCTGTATCGGGATCTAAAATATAGGCTCCATAACACGTAATGTCAGGAGTACGACGGGTCACCTCTATACCCAAATGATGCTGGGTGATAATCTCTACAGCAAAATGATTTTCAAACACCTTGATATAGGGATGACTACGGACAGCTTCTATCAGACCACGCTGTATCTCAAAACCTGAATCATCAGCATGATGCAGTATTCTGAATTCGGAATGGCCACCTTCCCTGTGAAGATCGAATGTACCATCCTCCTTACAGTCGAAATTAACTCCCCATTCCACCAGTCTTCTGATACCTGCCGGAGCATTCTTCACTACCTGTTCCACTGCCTTAGGATCACTGATGTAGTCTCCTGCCACCATTGTATCGTGAATATGCTTCTCAAATGTATCCACTTCCATATTGGTTACAGCCGCTACTCCACCCTGCGCCTTGGCCGTATTGGCTTCATCTATGGTAGTCTTGCATACCAATGCTACTCTATGACGGGCATCTGCTACCTGCAATGCAAATGACATGCCTGCCACTCCTGAACCTATTACCAGATAATTGAATTTTCTAATCATGGAAATATGATTTCACTGCGTTAGTCACCACAAATTTACAAAAGATAAATACGGTATCCGCAAAACCATAATTAAATTTTGTAATTTTGTCCGGACAACATAAAAAAACACCAACTCCTACTTCCCTTATCTTCTGTTTATGAAGTCCCTGCTTACCATATCCTTCTATTTCTTTCTAACACTGACTGCCATTGCTGACAACAACCAATGGACATCCCATTTCCAACATATTGCGGACTCCTTGATCAAGACCTCTTCACTGGCTGACCAATCACAGATAGGTATTCATATCTATGACCTTACTGCCGACAGTACCGTCTATGCCTATGGCAAAGACCAGATGATGAGACCGGCTTCGGTATTGAAACTGCTGACTGCTGCTTCTGCTCTTTACCACCTGGGCGGCAATTACCAATATACTACCAGCCTGTATATCCAAGGCTCATGTAGGGAAGACTCTGTATTACAAGGAAATCTGTATATCAAAGCAGGATATGACCCTTGCTTCAATGAGGAAGATATGAAGGCTCTTGCTGACTCTTTGGAAAGCCGCGGCATCAAATGTATCAATGGGAATATCTATACCGACCTCTCTTTTAAGGATACACTCAAGATGGGATACGGATGGCTATGGAACTGGCAGAAAGATGAACTTCCGCTCACTCCCTTGCTCTACCATGCCGACGATACATTCATGGATGCCTTCATGAATGAGCTGGACTTGCGTGGCATCATCCATCCAATACAGTCTGTTTCCTGTGTGCTTCCTACCTATAAAGACATCTCATTATTATGCCGCCGACATCACTGTATCGACGAAGTACTTCTCAAAATGCTTAAAGACAGTAACAACCAGTATGCTGAATCTCTCTTCTACCAACTGGCTTCATCTGACCGACCACCTTATTCCAACTACCGTCCTTCCTCCCAGTTTGTAAAAGATTTCATACAGAATGCCTTGGGAGAAAATCCTGACCGATATGATGTATACGATGGCAGCGGACTTTCGGTATACAACTGTCTCTCACCTTCCCTCATAGTAAAACTTCTCAGATATATCCATCTCCATCCTGCCCTGTACAGACATATATACCCTTCTCTTCCCATAGCAGGAGAAGATGGTACACTGTCCCGAAGAATGAAAAAAGCACCTTTGTACTATAATGTCAGAGCCAAGACGGGAACGGTAAGAAGAGTGGTAACCATTGCCGGATACTGCACACACAACCAAGGTCATCAGTTGGCTTTCGCCATCTTCCACAATGGAATTGCTTCTTCAAAAGAAGTACGCAACTGGGATGATGTATTTCTAGAAACACTGGTCAACAGTCATTAAAACAACCCTTGAACGATTCTTTTTCTCTTCTACAAGACCATGAAAATTCATATATACTTCTTTCTGTTCCTTATCCATCTGACACTTTCCTCTTATGCCCAGTCACAGGACAACCAGTCACGTGTATATCGGAAACGTATGAATAACTGTATCTCCACCTTGCTGCCTGACATGAACCGAATAGACAGTATGCTGAAAGAAGACCTGTTACAAAGAACACAGTGTGGACTTATGGTCTATGACCTGACTGCTGACACTGTTCTCCTGAAGATAGGTGAACGTATGCAAATGAGACCGGCATCAGTTATGAAAACATTGACTGCCACTACTGCCCTACATGAGCTGGGAGGAGCCTATTGCTATACCACTTCACTCTACATGACAGGCAAAGTGAAGAGACACGTACTGCAGGGTGATTTGTATATCAAGGGAGGATACGACCCTGTATTCGGTACTGACGACATGGCAGCATTCATCTATGCACTTAAGAAAAAAGGCATCAGAAATATAGCAGGCACTATCTATGCAGATGTATCCCTAAAAGATACTCTGCCAAAGGGGTCAGGATGGTGCTGGGATGATCCTGACATGAAACAGACTCCTTTACTCTACCAGGCTGACGATGTGTTTATGGACAGATTCTTACAGGAACTGGACAGAGCCGATATCGTTCATTCACCTTATTGGCATACAGCTGTGACTGATTCCAATGCTGTCCTGATAGGATACAGAAGTCACAGCATCAACCAGATATTGATGCGTATGCTGAAAGAAAGTGACAACACCTATGCTGAATCTCTCTTCTATCAATTGGGAGCCATGGAAAGAAAAGCTTATCCTTCTATGGAACAATCGGCTCAAAAAGTCAGGCAACTTATTGCTGACTGCCTCGGAATGGATACCGACTATTGTCGCATTGCAGATGGTAGCGGACTCTCACTGTACAATTATCTCACTCCTCTCCTGGTAGTCAACATGCTGAAATATGTCTATCATCATACTCCCATATGGGATTGCCTCTACCCTGCCCTTCCTATTGCCGGATGTGACGGTACATTGGCTCAACGCATGACCAGCGGACCTGCTTATAATAATGTACACGCCAAAACAGGTACCGTAACTGGCGTCAATACCTTGGCAGGATATTGTACTGCTGCCAATGGTCATATTCTGGCATTTGCCATCTTCAACCAAGGACAACTGCACAGTAAGGAAGCCCGTAACTGGCAGGACCGTTTTCTGCAAATACTTTTGGAACAACCCCAAGCAACTGACAACCCTCTTCCCTGACTTCTACCTTTTATTGATTGTTATGGGTAAAAGATTCAGGAATGTTCTTCTTGGGAGACAATCCTAATGAACGCATATCTTCAAAACGACGGACCAGATTGCCTTTGCCTTCTGAAAGACGATTACGTGCCAAATCATAATCATTCTGTATCGTCTGGATATCTTTACTTATCTTACTGAATATCTCAGCAAAATTGGCAAACTGATAATAGAGACCATTGGCGGCTTCTATAATCTTCTCTACATTTTTCACCTGTCGCTGAGACTGCCAAATGTTATTCACTATCTGAAGGGTCATCATCAGCATATTGGGACATACTATGATGACATGGCGTTCCCAGGCATAGGCATTGAGGGAATCGTCAGCCTGAACAGCATAGATATAAGAGGCTTCTGACGGCATAAACATCAATACATACTCTGATGAACCTTTCACATCCTTGACATAATTCTTGCGTGACAATTCATCTATATGACGCTTCACCGACATAATATGGCGCTTCATAGACTGTTCCTTGTCAAGGAGCGTATCCGCATTGATATATTCTGTAAAGTCCTTCAGAGAGACTTTGGAATCTATAATAAGATTACGTCCCTCAGGAAAATGGATGATTATGTCAGGACGTACATCTTTTCCATCTTCTGTCTTGTAATTCTTCTGTACTTCATACTCTTCTCCTTGTCGGAGACCTGAAGAATCCAATATACGCGCCAATACCATTTCTCCCCAATCACCCTGTACCTTCGTGTCACTTCGCAAAGCCCGTGACAACTGGGCAGCCTCTTTTCCAATGGTCTGGGTTTGCTCTGATAATTGACGGATAGCCATCTGGAAAGATGTATGCTGCGCTATACTCTTTTCATTGGTATCCCGCAAAGCCTGATCCAAATGGTCCAAATGGTCCTTTAAAGGTTTCAGCACCATTTCCATATGGCTATTGCTATCTTGTTGCAGTTTGTCTTTTTGCTTATCCAGTACATGATGGGCCAGCAACTCAAACTGCTTTTCCATCTGACCAATACTTTCCTGCGTATACTGCCGCATTTCTGATATTCTACGGTCAGCTTCCTTATGGGAAAAATATTCGCCCAAAACAAATCCTATCACAAAACACACAATGCTGACGATAATAAAAACAAGTAAATTCATAGCGTTTCTTTATTGGATTGGGAATGTATATATACCTGAACCTGATTCGTAGACTACTCTATCACACAAGATCTTGGCAGACTTGATACCTTTATGGCTTTCTCCTGAACAATGATTCCTGCTTATGCCCATCCTATTTCATCTACGAAGATAGTAAAAAGATTTCAACCTAAAAATGTTTTGTCTTGTTGCAAAACATACCATTCATCGTATGAATGAAAATAGTCCTATTTTTATTTCATAAAAGGAGAAACGATATTCATATCACACATTCTATCCACTATCCACAATACAGAAACATATGTGTATTTTTTATTGTTCTTGAAAATAGAGA
>JALERS010000008.1 GCA_022763905.1 Prevotellaceae bacterium
GAGGATGAAGTCACTCTTACATCTGTCTCTTGCGTTCAGCCTAGGCTGAACGCAAAAACAAGTTGGGTGCAGGGAAATGAGGAGATGTCCATGTGCTCTATTTCAAATGTCAAATGAGGAATAAACTGCCTTTACAGAAACAGAGCAGGATGGTAAGAATATCCAGTGCCAATCATCTGGAAATGGTATTTCAATGAATGGATTTTTCCTGCTCCCCCACGAAATATCTTCTGAACCTATAGATACCCTTGAGGTGAGCATCGGTGTACTGGCGTATCAACTCAGCCAACTCCGTTGCTGCCTGTTCAGCTTCTACTACTAAAAAAACAATCTAATATTTGTGTCAGTAATACTGCACTTGCTATTGCTTTGATATATTCTTTTGCCATAAAACAAAACTCGCTTTCCCCTCAACTTCTAACTTAATCCCCACTGATTTTCTACTGAGCCCTAAAATTATGAAGACTATACAAAGTGTGGATACATAAATTTAGCCCAACTTTTCCTTTTCAAAAAGTTGGGCTAACATCATATAATTGAGCCGATACTAAAAATTATCTTGTTAGTTCCTTCAGGAATGCCATTGTCTGCATCAGCAAGTCAACTTGGTGATAAGTTCTGACCAATGTGTCTGCATTGTGTATACATTCTATTTCAAGAATATAAGGTGGTTCCGTTGGACAGACCTACACTTCTTATGGAGGACATCATGGCATTAAGGGGTCAAATAAGGTAAAAGCATCAAATGAGCCGTCAGGAGAATAACTGTATCATGTAGGAGTGCATAGCCTTATTTGGCATAATTTACAGAGCGTACTTCCCTAATGACGGTAATCTTGACTTGACCAGGATAGGTCATCTCGTTCTGAATCTTTGTAGCAATGTTTGCACTGAGTTCAGAAGTCTCTTGATCACTTATCTTATCAGCTCCGACAATAACTCTTAGCTCGCGTCCTGCCTGGATAGCATAGGTCTTGACAACACCAGGATAACTCATGGCAATGTTTTCAAGGTCATTGAGTCGCTTGATATAGGCTTCAACTATCTCTCTGCGTGCTCCGGGACGTGCACCACTGATAGCATCACAGATTTGTACAATGGGGGCAATAAGTGTAGTCATTTCTGTTTCGTCATGGTGAGCACCAATGGCATTGCAAATCTCAGGCTTTTCCTTGTACTTCTCAGCCAGTTTCATACCATAAATGGCGTGTGACAATTCAGATTCCTCGTCGGGCACTTTACCTATATCGTGAAGTAGACCAGCTCTTTTGGCCTTTTTGGGATTCAAACCCAGTTCTGAAGCCATGACAGCACAGAGATTGGCGGTTTCGCGTGCATGTTGCAAGAGGTTCTGACCATAGGAAGAGCGGTATTTCATCTTTCCGATAATACGTATCAATTCTGGATGCAGACCATGGATACCCAAGTCAATGGCTGTACGTTTACCAGTTTCAATAGTTTCTTCCTCTACCTGTTTGGTCACTTTAGCTACTACTTCTTCAATGCGTGCAGGATGAATACGTCCGTCTGCGATTAGTTGGTGGAGTGCCAGTCGGCATATTTCACGTCTTACAGGGTCAAAGGCAGAAATGACAATAGCTTCAGGTGTGTCGTCAACGACGATTTCTACTCCAGTAGCAGCTTCCAGTGCACGGATATTTCTACCTTCTCTTCCAATGATACGACCTTTCACTTCATCATTATCAATATGGAAAACCGTCACGCTGTTTTCAATGGCTGTTTCGGTAGCAACACGTTGAATGGTTTTGATAACAATTTTTTGAGCTTCTTTGTTGGCAGTCATCTTGGCCTCGTCAATTATCTCATTGATGTAGCTTTGGGCATTTGTCTGAGCTTCTTCCTTGAGAGAGACAATAAGCTGTTCCTTGGCTTCTTCTGCAGATAGTCCGCTGATAGTTTCCAGTTTTTCTATTTCCTGCTGCTGGAGTTTCTCCAGTTCTTCTTGTTTATGGGTCAGCACCTGGTGTTGTGCTTCTAGATTGGCTTGTGTCTTTTCAAGTTCGCTAGCCTTGCGAGTTATGGCGTTCTGCCTTTGGTTGATATTAATTTCACGCTGCTTGAGTTTGTTTTCCGATTGGAGGATTTTTTGGTTACGTTGTTGAACTTCCTTTTCAAGTTCATTCTTTTTGTTGAGGAATACTTCCTTCACTTCAAGCAGTTTCTTTTCTTTAATTACTGATGCTTCTTTTTCTGCCGCTTCTATCATTGCATTGTATTTGCCTTTGGCTACGAAGCGGAAAAAAATGAAGCCTATTACGCAGCCTACAATAAGAGCTGCGGAAATTAGTCCTAATGTGAGTAATGTCATTGTGTGGGGTATATAAGTCTATTGGTTACTAAAAAAACATTCGGGTTTAGAGATTATCCAGTTTCAATGTCTTGTCAATGATGTCAATCATCTCTTTGACTTTGTCATTCATGTTGGACTCTTTCAACAGATTGATAGTTATATCAATGAGAGTCATAGCCATGTAGTCTTCTTTCTCCTGACTAGGGAAATAGGAGATATATCTATGAATTTTGTTGTTGATGAGATCAGCCGCTTTGCGATACAATTCTTCGTCTTTTCTGTCAATTTCCAAAGGGTATTGTTTAGAACCGATTGCCAGTTGGATGGAGAGTTTGTCTGAATAGTTCATACAGTTTTAGTATGTGGGTTATGTTTTGTCATGCGCTGAGCAGGGAGATGCATTTGTCAATCTCGCGGATGATATGGGAGATGTAGTTCTTGGCGGCCTTGGATGTTTCGTCATTGACGGAAAAGGCAGATGCGTTGAGCAATTCTTCGTATTTCTTCTTCAACTCTGCGTTTTCGGCTTCTAACTGTTGAGCCTTTTCACGATATCTTTCCAATGTGTGGTAACTCTTGACAAGCATATCAAGTTTTACCTTCAATTCTTTCATGATGTCGTCTCTTTCTGCCATAAATGCCGGGTCTAAGGGGAAATACAATGTTAATGGCTACAACCGAGGATAAAGACTATTTCTTCTCGTCAACGTCCTTCGGCTTGGGTTCTTTCTTGGCAAGCAGTATCACATGGAAGACAAATATTGTCATCCATTCAGTAGAGTAGGATAGACGCTTTTGGTAGGTACGCAAGCTGTATACGGATTTTCTTACTGCGGCATCCTTCCAGTTATCTTTGGTGAAGATATCTTCAATGCCTTGAGCTATGACCTTCTTGAGTGTGTTCTTGAAGAAATTGGGGATTCTCAGTTTCCACTGCATAGTGTTGCTGACAACCATGAGGAGTTCTTGGGTGAATCCTTGGAACATGAAGAGATAATCCCTTGCATCATTGGGCTTGCTACAATTGGTTTTGATACTATTATCAATTTCCTTAAAGAAACTGTCAGGCAAGTGATAAATCTCTGTCATCATCTTCTGACATTTGTTTTTCTCTCCTTGTCCCAATCGGTTATTGATGGTCGGGATATGGAGTGTCTGCTTGAACAGTCTCAAGTCGGGTAATGCTTGAAGGCTGGTAATACCCATGCGTGTGGCCATAACGCTTTGATAGTAGACACGGATGAGATACATGAAGTCCTCCATGCCTCCTACCTTCTTTTCTGCCTTTTCTTTATTAGAAAACAATTTTGATATAATACTCATTACTTTATGGGTTCTAAAGGTGATATATGCAAAGTTACTTCTTTTTTGTCATTTGAGCGTTTTTGCTTCCCTAAAAAATGGGTAGTGCCAATGGTTTTGTGTATCGCAGGTAAGTTGGCGGGGGCCATTTTTTACTTATAGTGTATGGAATTGATTGGGTGAAGAAAGAGGTGTTTTTTGAACGGGAGGCATGCAAAGTATACAATGATAATATGCATGCATCCTTTGCCGAGTGATGGAAAGGGTGGAGATGAAATAAATCCTCTTTATGTACAAAGGGGAGGAAAGTAACGCTAAATCGCCGGACGAATCAGTTGGCAGAAATGAATTCCTTCAAGAAACGCACGTCATTTTCGGAGAACAGACGTAAGTCCTTGATCATATACTTCAGATTGGTGATTCTTTCTATACCCATTCCAAATGCATATCCGGAATAGATTTTACTGTCGATTCCGCTTAGTTCAAGTACATTGGGGTCAACCATGCCGCATCCCAATATCTCCACCCATCCTGTGTGCTTGCAGAAACTACATCCTTTTCCTCCACAGATGTGACAGGAAATATCCATTTCAGCAGAAGGTTCTGTAAAAGGAAAATAGGAAGGACGGAGTCTTATCTTGGTGTCTTTGCCGAACATTTCTTGAGCAAACAGCAAAAGTACCTGTTTCAGGTCGGCAAAGGATACGTTTTTGTCAATATACAATCCCTCTACCTGATGGAAAAAACAATGAGCACGGGCAGTAATAGTCTCGTTTCTGAATACACGTCCTGGACATATCACTCTAATGGGAGGCTGTTGGGTTTCCATTACCCTTGCTTGTACGGAACTGGTATGACTTCTGAGAATGACGTTCTTTTCCACATTATCCTGACTGGTTTCAATGAAGAAAGTGTCTTGCATGTCACGGGCAGGATGGTCAGCAGCAAAATTCATCTTGGTGAACACGTGGAGATCGTCTTCTATTTCAGGTCCATCAGCTAGTGAGAAACCTAATCGAGTGAAGATGTCGATGATTTCATTTCTTATAATAGACAGAGGGTGGCGTGTTCCCAATGGTATGGGGTAGGGCGTGCGGGTAAGGTCAACCTGAGTGTCACATTGGCATTTGTTGGCATGGAGACCTTCACGCAGATTGTTGATTTTGTCCAAAGCCGCATTCTTAAGCTGGTTCAAAGCAATGCCCAGTTCTTTTTTCTGGTCAGCACTTACATTGCGGAACTCTGCCATGAGTTGTGCTACAACTCCCTTTTTACTCAGATATTTGATGCGAAGTCCCTCAAGTTCTTTTTCGTCCTTAGCTGTAAGTTGTTGGATTTCTGACAGTACATTCTGGATATTCTCTTGTAGTAACATATTGTCTTGTATTATAGACTGCAAACTTACTCAAAATTTGTCAAATACGGAAGAGTTTGACTTGTTTTTGGTATGAAAAAGCATGGAAGGGGAATACACAACGGGCAATTGATTACGGACAACAGG